>DPBN01000079.1 GCA_003516955.1 Armatimonadota bacterium
TTTCCCGCCGGTGACGGTCTTCTATGACGGCACGGACTATTGGCTGGCCGATGGCTTCCACCGCGTGAAGGCTGCTTACGCCGCCGGTCGTGACACGATTGCGTGCGAGGTTCACCAGGGCACGGTCAACGATGCCCAGTGGCATAGCTTCAGCGCCAACCGGACCAACGGACTGCGGCGCACCAACCAGGACAAACAGCGAGCGGTGAAGGCCGCCTTGACCCATGCCAAGTCCTGCGGTCTGAGCGATCAGGAAATCGCCAGGCACGTCGGCGTCGATGCAAAGACGGTCGGGAACTGGCGCGAAAAGTTGACTCTGGAAATTCCAGAGTCAGCGACGCGCAAGGGGCGCGACGGCCGTACCATCAACGTCGCCAGGATCGGCAAGCGGCCACCGTCGGCCCGCCCCGTACCAGCAGAGCCGCCTCCAACCGCGGCGGCTGCAGGTCCAGACCCGTCCAGTCCCGTTCCGCCCCCTGCCGGCCGGACAACCCGGCAGCAACGAATCGACCGGCTGACCCGCTTGAGGATTTCCTTCCTTGAGAGCACCAAACGGCTCGCCCATCTTGTCGGCTGGCTCGGGGAGACACACGGAGATTTCGATCAGGCCGAACTGCTGTTGTCGAACGCCAGCAGCGCTGTTGCGGCGGTGATCGCGGAAATCGAGAGCAAGGCGCTTGCGGCCGACCCGCTGAACGCCTCCCGGCTGGACATTGAGGAGAACTGATCATGACGCCATTGAGAATTCTGTCTGGGGCGCTCGACGAGTTGAGCGAAGGCCAGATTGTGTTGCGCGGGGTGATCGACCCCGAAACCTTCAGCGCCCTTGAGAGGCCGGCGTATCAGCGCGAGACGCTGGCGAAGCCGACGATCGCGGGCTTGATGGAGGCGTACCGCGACGGCGCAAGCCGAGTGCCGGATGTGGAACTGGCGGTCCGCGGCGAGCGCTACGGATGCACCGACGTCAAGGGAACCTACAGCATCACCGGCAGCGTGTTCATCATCGACGGCCTTCAGCGGATCAGCGCGGCACGCCAGTTTGTGTCCGAGGGCGGTCGGCCTCTGGTGGGAGCCATGGTCCACTTCGGGACGACCGAACAGTGGGAACGGGAGCGGTTCCGGATCTTGAACATGCGAAGGACGCGGCTGTCTCCCAACGTCCTGCTTCGCAACAACGCCGCCGAGTGTCCTTCGCTCCGCCGCCTCCGTCAGCTCTGTTCCGATGATTCGTTCGCGCTGTGCCAACGCGTCTCCTGGTCGCAGCACATGCGGCGCGAAGAGTTACTGACGGCCCTGACCTTCCTGAAGACGGTGACGCGCCTTCATTCCAGGTTCGGGGCGGGCCGCTATGTCGACGTCGCCGGGATCTGCCAGGCGATCCCACCGATGATGGCGAACGTCGGGCACGCCACGATGATCGAAAACGTCAAGGCGTTTTTCGAGTTGCTCGATGCGGCCTGGGGGGTCCGCGGGATCCTCTACAAGGATCGGGCGACCCACCTGAAAGGCGCCTTTCTCGCCGCTCTTGCGGACGTGATCTCCGAGTATCCGGCGTTCTGGTCGGGGAAGAGCCTCCGGATCGATCGGGACATGCAGAAGAAGATCGGCCAATTCCCGCTGGGCGAACCGAGCGTCCGCACGATGGCGTGCAGCACGGCAAGCATTGGCCTGCTCAGCAGGCTCATCGTGGATCACATCAACGCCGGCAAGCGAACGCGGCGCCTGCTCGCCCCCGATCCCTTTCGAGGCGGCACGCGCCGTGAAGTGTAGGGGAGGCGACCCGCATGGCCAGCGCTCCGATCGTCTCCACTTATTCGATGTGGTCGCTGTTCCGGAACTGCCGCAAGGCAGTGGAATGGCGCTACCTTCAGCAGCTCGTCCCTCTCCAGCGGGACCGGAACCTGCACTTCGGCTCTCTCATCCACGAGTGCCTGGAGTTGTGGCACCGGGAGCGTGACCTGGCGCGGGTGCTCGATCTCATCGACCGGCGATGCGCGGCCCGCGCGCAGGACGAGGATCAGCAGCGCGACTGGCACCTGGCTACGGCCATGATGCGGGGCTACGCCGCCCGGTATCCGGCCGAGGATTTCGAGATCGTCGCGCTCGAGCACGTCTTCGAGGGGCCCATCGTGAACCCGGCCACGGGCGCCGCCTCGCGCAGCTTCCGCCTGGCGGGCAAGGTCGATGGGATCATCCGGGCCGGCCAAGAGTATTTCATTCTGGAGAACAAGACCGTCTCGCAGATCGATTCCGACTATCTCGAACGGCTCTGGACCGACTTCCAGATCACGCTCTACGCCCACTACGTCGAGCAGACGATGGGCCTACCCATCACCGGCATCCTCTACAACGTGCTCGTCAAGGCGCGGCTGCAGCAGTCCAAGGGGAAGACCGAGGAGGAGTTCGAGGCCCGCCGTGCGGAGCTGCTCGCCAAGTCGAAGACCGGCCGGACGGCGGCCCGGCGGCGCGAGCCGGAATCGGACGAGGAGTTCCAGCGGCGCCTCAACGAAAAGTACGCCGATCCGGCGATGTTTCACCGCGAAATGCTCTACCTCTCGCGGGACCGCTTTGACGTGTTGCGCAGCGAACTCTGGGAGCTGACGCAGGCCTTCCTCGACGCCCGCCGGCGAGGGGTCTTCTACCAGAACACCGCCTTCTGCTTCAACTATCAGCGGCCCTGCCCTTATTTCGCCCTGTGCCGCTCCAACGGCAACCCCAACGTGGTCGAGAACTTCTATCAGCGCGTCCCGCCAAATGAAGAGCTGCGGGTGCTGCCCGCCGACGCGCCGGAGCCTGCTTTTTGAAAGGAGACATATGCTGCCAACCGCAAAGACACAAGCCAAGCCAGCCCTCGCCGACATGACCGTGCTGGTGTACGGACAGACGAAAATCGGCAAGTCCACCTTCTGCTCGCAGGCCGATGGCGCTCTGTTTCTCGCCACCGAGCCGGGCCTGAACGCGCTTGAGGTGTATCAGGTTCCCATCCAGTCCTGGGAGGATCTGCTCAACGCCTGCGCCGAGGTTACCGAGGGGAAGCACCCGTTCAAGACGGTCATCATCGACACCATCGACAACGCCTACAAGTTCTGCACGGAGTACATCGTCAGGAAGTGCAAGATCGAGCACGAGTCGGACCTCGGCTACGGCAAGGGCTACGCCCTGGTCAACAACGAATTCCAGCGCGTGCTGACCAAGCTGGCCTTCCTGCCCTACGGCCTGTTCCTGGTCTCTCACGCCAAGGAGATCGAGATCGAAACCCGCACGGGCAAGTACACGCGCATCGTCCCGACGCTGCCCGACAAGGCGCGCAAGATCGTGCTCGGCATGGTGGACCAGGTGTTGTTCTGCGACCTGGAGCTCACCACTGCCGATGACGGTTCCAAAAACATCCGGCGGGTGATCCGCACCAAGCCGAGCCT
>DPBN01000194.1 GCA_003516955.1 Armatimonadota bacterium
CGATCTGCTCGAAGCGCTCCGCCGCCCGCTCAAAGGCCCCTCGCGCCTCGTCGAGCTCCGCTTGGAGCCGGCGGTCCGTGGGGCGGATCGCCTCGCACACCTCGGCCGCTGCTTTCAGCTCACCTTGGGCGATCAGCGTGCGCGCGGCCGCCCGGCGGAGCCGGTTGGCGTCCTCCTTGGAGTTGGGCCGGCCCAGGTAGCCGAGCCAGTCCTCCACCGGCCCCGAGTAGTAGACGGCGAACGACGCCTTCCTCGGCCCGTCCGTGACCGCCGACGTGAGGGTCTGCCAGCGGGCCCCGAGCGCGGCGCGGAAGGCGTCCGATTCCGGCCCCAGTCGCAGCAGAGCGTCGATCAGCGGATACGGAGGGCGGGATGGTTCCAGAACCCACTCCGCGAACAGGTCTCCGGCCTCCGCCGCAGGCTGGCCGAGCCACTCGAGGGCGGCCCTGCGAGCAGTCTCCACCACTTCCTCCGCCATCAGATTCCTCGGCAGCACGCCCGCCAGCAACCGAAGGCCCACGGACAGCACCTCCCTCAGGACTCGCGACCGCGGGACCGAAGCCCCCTCCTCTCCGAGGACGTTTTCGTCCACGACCCGCCGGAGGAGCCACCGGGCGTTCCGCCACGCCCTCATCGGTCGAGCGGCCAGGTGCTGGGGAAGCTCGCGCAGCATGGCCAGAACCCGCTCCTCGTCCGAGCTCTCGCTCTCGTCGCGCTCGGCGAGGAACGCTTCGGGCTCGATCTGCTCGGGGTCGGACAAGAGCCCGCAGCTGACGGACAGCTCCTCCTCGGACGCGTCCACGTCGAGGAACGCCAGGCAGTCCGAGGCTCGGCTGATGGCGACCCTCAGCTGGTCGATCAGCGTGCGGCTCTGCTCCTCGTTCAGCCGCCATTCCTCCTTCGAGAACGAGCGGAACCGGGCGAGCGACTTGCCGGGGTCCAGCACGACCACGGCCTCGTACTCGAGACCCTTGGCCTCGGCTGGCGTCAGCACCGCGTCCCGCACGTGAGGGGGCAGCCACTCCGGGGGCCTGGCGGAGGCCACGATCACCTTCGTTCGGGTCAGCCCGGTGAGGTCCTCCAGGAAGGCGACGGCCTCCTCGCCAGTCGGGACCGTGATCGCGAACACCCGGCCCTCCTCCGGCTGGCTCTTCCCGGCTGACACCTCCCCACCCTCAGCGATCGGATCGTCGGTCGGCAACAGATCCTTGCTGGCTCCGGACGGTCGGAGGTCGCGCGTGAGGTCGGACCAGAAGCGCCCCACCTGCGCGATCACGGCGTTGATCTTGGGAGGGCAACGAAGGCTCCCGCGGAGCTCCTGCTTGTCCAAGCGACCCAGCTGCGCACCGACCCGTTCGCCCAGCACGCCGTGATCGAAGCCCGACGGGCGCACCGTCTGCCCCGGATCTCCGGCGAACAGCAGCCGAGGCGCCTCGGACTCCTTCGACAGCGCCTTGGCGAACTCGGTGACGAGGTTGACTTCGGCTCTCGTGAGGTCCTGCACCTCGTCCAAAACGATCTGGTCGAAGCTCCGGAAGCGGTCTGGAATCCGTCCGGCGCGCACGGCTTCGGTCGCTCGGAAGGCCGCCGCCAGCTCGGGGAAAATCTGCGACCAGACGCCGTCCTCGCTCAGGCGCTGAAAGACCTGGAGGACCTGCTTCGCGGCCTGGTCGCTCAGGCCGTCCTTGCGAGCGCGGCGTTCCCGGTACGCGTCGTCCCGAAGGCGGAAGATGCCGTCCTGCCGCTGCGCGATCGCTTCGCCCGGAACCGCCCACCCGATCAGGCGCGCTCGAATCTCCGCATGGAGCGCCTCCTCCAGGTTCCTCCATGCGCTCGGCGTCCGCTCGTAGCCCATCGCTTCGCGGAACCGCAGAAAGCTCTCCTCCAAGTCGATCTCGGGCACGTCCTCGCCGCACAGGGCGGCGACGAAGCGGACGAACGAGAGGCACTCCACGTCCACGTCCCTAGGGCGGAAAACGTCCAGCCGCTGGCGAACGCGGTCGGCGAGCTGCTCCGACCAAGTGAGGTAGAGGACTCGGCCACCGTGGAGGGTCTCGACGGCACGGTTCAGCACCGTGGTCTTGCCCGAGCCCGGCCAGCCGTAGAGCACCCGAATGTCTCCGTCGGCGGCCAGGAAGCGCTCCTGCTCCTCCGTCCACGGCTGGACGATCGTGCCCGGGTGGCAGAGATCCGCCGGCAGGAGCTCCAGATAGTCCTCCGGACCGCCGGCGCTCAGGGGGGTGTGATCGTCGTGGTGGCGCACGGCGCGAACGTAGGCGCGCTGCTCCCCGCCACCAAGGTGCCGCACCGGCGCGTTGCCCTGCGGCGCCCACCATAGGTAGTACTGGTTGCCTCCTCTGCCTCCTAGGGGCACGCGCAGCCAGCCGGCGTTGGCGCGGTCCTTGCACCCCTTCTGCACCAGGACGAACGGGTCCACAGCGAACTGCTGCAGCACCATGCTCTTGCGCTTGCGCACAGCGAGGTCGAGCTTGTCGTCCGCCCATGCGTCGGAGTGCACGAAGAGCCTGTACTTAGGGTTCCCCGGGACGCAACCGTTCTGTCGGCTCCATGGGAGCTGAGAGTTCTGATCGGGCATAGGAATGGCCTTCACTTTGATCCTTTCCTTGTGGCGATGTCCACAGGTGCGGGCCGTCGGCAGGCGCCGGTAGGGAGCTGCAGATTCCATGCCGTTCGGACCGGATGTTCCAGATGGCGCCCCGCATCGCGACGGGGTTCGATGGTTGGCCGGGTTGCGCACCATTCCCCGCCGGGGCGGCGTCTGTCCCCGTTCCGTCCCCGCACGGGTCGGTCTGTGGGCGCCCAGCCGAAGGGCCCACGGGAGGGCCGTTCGCCGGAGAAGGGGCGTTCCTGCCCCGCGAGGCGAGGCGGCG
>DPBN01000143.1 GCA_003516955.1 Armatimonadota bacterium
CCGCGACGATGCGAATCGTGCGGCGGTCCTTGCCGGCCGGGCCCGAGACCTCGACCTTCACATCGTAGGTTCCGGGCTTGGGCACGCGGCCGCGAACGATGCCCGTCGCCGGGTCGAGCGTCAGGCCTTCGGGCAACCCGTTCGCCGAGAATCGCAGCGGACTCTTGCCCGTCGCCGGGATGCGGAACAGGAACGGCCGGCCGGGCGTGGTGCCCACGATGCGCGGTCCGTGCAGCTCCGTGCGGTCCCGCCGGTGGGAGGCGATCTTCATCGGCGCCTCTTCCGGTCTCGCGACCACCCTCAGCTTCGCTCCCGCTAGAACCTCGAAGCTGGCCGCCGCCCAGTCCGCATGGTCGTAGTCGATTCCGTCTCCGGCGTCCGTCACCCGGAGTTCCACGGTCTTGGCGCCCTGCAGGGAGACTTGGCACTCCTTGGCGGGCTGTCCGCCCCGAAGCACTCCGGAGCGCCATGCGGCCCTTCCGTCCTTCAAAACGACGAACTCCACCGATCCTCGCGTCCCCACCTCGTCGTCCACGCCGACCTTGGCGCGGAACGCCACGGCCTTGCCGTCCGCGAGGACCGTCAGCGTGCTGCTCGCGTGGGTGCCCACGCCGCGCTCGAACCGAACGCCGCCGATGGAAAGCGGCCTCCCATCGACCGATCGGCTCTTCTGGGGCTGGCCCCACTCCTGAACCATCGCCTTCAGGTCGAGATCCTCCATCGGGATCGCCTGGGTCTGCAAACTGGCTGCGATCAACGCCCAATGCCACATGCCTTGTTCTTTCTGCGCGAAGGGCCCCGTTTCCTGCCGGCTCGCAGGCGCGGCACGCAACCTAAAGAATCAGCTTCCGAAGTCCGAAACCTAGAGTGGTTCCTCATGTTCGAACTCGCAGTCAGGCTCCTTCTCGCCGGGTCGGCGGTTCTGCTTTCCGGACTCGCCGTGCCCGAGGCGTTCGACACGGTTTGGAAGGCTTCGGCAGTCGCGGCCGCGCACGGGGCGATCCTCTACGTTCTGGACGTTCGGGGTCGCAGGAATCCCGGAGTCGCCGGAGCGGCGGCCGCAGTCGACGCAGCGCTGCTCGCGGTCGTGCTCGGCGCCATCGGGCGGCTGGAGGACTTTGGCTTCCTCGTGCTCGCGCCAGCCGCCTACGCGACGGTCCGCTTCGGCATCCACGCCGCGGCGGTCGCGCCATTGGCCGCGGCGGCGCTTCTGGGACCAGGCTTGGCGGCGGCAAGGGCCGAGCCATCCCCCAAGCTTCTGGTACAGGCGCTGGCCGTTCTCGCCGTGGGACTGCTGCTGAACCAGCGCCGGGTCAGCGAGAGCGCCGCCTTCTTCCCCATTCCCGCTGCGCCCCCGGACGAGGACGGCGAAGAGCCGTCGGCCCTGTTGGAGCTCAGGGAGAGCTATCGCCAGCTGAAGGACCAGTACCGCAACCTCGAGGTGCGCGCCCGACGCGACCGCCTGGTGAGGACACTCGCGGAGGCCGAGCCGGCACCGGGCCAGAGCGCGGGCGTCGCGCTCGCCGAGAGGCTCCGGTCCGTGGCGGATTGCCGCTCGGTGACGCTGTACACGCTCTCGCAGGACGGCACGCGCATGGTGGTCCAGGCCGTCTCCGGCGACCCCGGGGGAAGCCTCGCGGAACGCGCCGTGTCGGTGGACGTCCGGGATTCGGCGGCCGCGATGAAGGACAAGCTGCACCGCGCGCTCCGCTCGGCGTTCGTGGACGACGAGCCGCCACCCATGGCCAACGTGCTGCTCCTCGAGCGAGGCCGCGTGGTGGGCATGGTGCACGCCACCGCAGAGACGGAGGAGGCTCTGGAGCGGGCTCAGATCGCCTTGGAGGATGCCGCGCCCTACCTCGCCCGAAGGCTGTCCGAGGATCGGCGCCGCGCGGCCTTCGAGCGCCGACTCCGAGAGACGGAACTGCTGTACGAGCTCTCCAGCACGATGTCCGGCTCGTCCACGCCCAACGTGGCCGCCGCGCGCCTTGTCCGAGAGCTGTTTCCCGTTCTCGAGGTAGACCACCTGTCGATCCACTGGGTCGAGGACGGGGAGCAGTACACCGCGTCCCAGGCCGGAGCGCGCCTGAGGTTCTTGGACGCCATGAGCTTCGCGGGCGGCCCCGGTCTGGCGGGCTGGCTGGCGATCGGAGCGCCCGAGCTCGCGATCTTCGACACGGGCGAGGACGCGCGGTGCGACGCGACGGAGTTCCTGAAACGGCGCGTAAGAAGCTGCTGCGTGGTCCCGATCGCGGACGGCGAGCGGCTCATCGGCTTCGTGTGCGCGGCCTCGCACCGAACCGGTGGAATCCAGGAGTCCCAGGTGCGGTGTCTGCGGGCGCTGGCGCTGGAGCTCGGCCGGGCGGTCTCGCGGATGGTCCGCGGGCGGTCGGAGCCGGAGGGGCTGATGACCCCGGCCGAATTCCGCCGGGCCGCCGCCCAGTGCCCCGAGGGAGCGTTCGTCCACCTTGAGACGCTGCGCCAGGACGCACTCGTCGAGGCGTTCGGTCGCCCTGCGATCGAGCACGCGCTCCGCAAGCTGGCCGTGCGCATCCGCTCCCGCCTCCCGTCCGGCGGAGCCGTCTGCCGGAGAGACGAGATGGACTTCGTGGTGCTGCTGCCGGGCCTGAGCGAGTCTGCGGCAACCCAGTGGGCGAACGAGGCGGCGACCTACGCCTCCATGATCGGACTAAGGACCCCCGATGGATCGGCGCGCATCCCCCTGGCGGTCCGTGCGAGGGTCGCCCCCCTGGGTTCGGAGGAGGGCGCCGAGGCGCAGGCCGCCGCCGGCTGAGGCCAAACCAGCAACAATACCGGCAAGGATCCCCGCCGCGATCCGCTATGCTGGAGTCGGAGATTGGGTTCCGGTTTGGAGCCCGGCCCGATGGGCCGACACAGGAAGGGAGCGTGACGAAGATGGCGGGGGACGGAAGGGCGAACGGTTGGAGGTCTCTGCAAGAGGCCGAGCGTCTTCTGAGGCTCGGGGAGCCCGAGCAGGCCCTAAGGCGCGTGCGGCTCGTGCTGCGGCGCGATCCCGATCACCTCGGGGCCTTGGAGCTCATGGCCAAAGCCCTCTGGGCTGTCGGACAGTTGGAGGAGGTCGTGCTCTGCTCCCGCAGGCTGGAGAGCCTCTACCCCTACGAGCCCGGCTACTTCGTTACGGAGGGCGAGGCGCTGCGCGAGCTGGGGCGTCTGGAGGAGGCCAGGGCCGCGTTCCGTCGGGCGGAGGAGACGATACGCCTCGCGGCGGAGAAGGCGGACCCGACCGGCGAGGATCGCCTGACGCCGACGCACGCCGTCGTCGAGGTGCCCGTTGCCGACGGCCTGCCCGAACCGGCCGACTCCCTTGCGGTGGCCCAGCCGCACAACCGAAAGGTTTGGACGGTCTGAGCCGTCTTGCGTGCGGGACGGCCTCTGCAGTATGATAGTGTTCGCCCGCGCAGGGGTATAGCTCAGTTGGTAGAGCGGCGGTCTCCAAAACCGCAGGTCGCGGGTTCAAGTCCTGCTGCCCCTGCCATTTCCCGCAACCTCTGGGTAACGTAGGCGCCGTGCCGCCTCGCTCCGTTCTCCTCGCCAGCATCGATGGATTGAGACCCGACGCCGTCACGCCCGAGCGGACGCCGACCCTGTGGAGCCTCCTCGAGTCCGGGGCCTACACCCTTTCCGCCCAGACCGTTCTGCCGTCGGTCACCCTGCCCTGCCACATGTCCATGATCCACGGCGTGGACGTCGGCCGGCACGGCGTGACCACCAACACTTACCAGCCTCCCGCGCGGCCGGTGCCCTCGTTGTTCGACCTCGCGACGAGCCAGTCCGTCCCTTGCGCGGCGTTCTTCAACTGGGGGCCACTGAGGGACCTGTTCGCGCCGGAGGGGGTCGCCGACGCCGTAATCCACACCTCCTTCTCCGAGCCGGAGGATGACCACTTCGTCACCGACGCCCTGATCCGCTACGCCGACCGTCGCGCGTATGGTCTGTACTTCCTGTACCTGGGCCACACGGACCACACCGGCCACCAGCACGGCTGGATGTCGGATCGGTACCTCGAGGCCGTCCAGAACGCCGACGCCTGCCTGGCTCGCGCGATCCAGGCCGTCGCAGAGCGCCAAGGACCGCCGAACGTCGTGGCGCTGGCCGACCACGGCGGGCACGAGCGCGCCCACGGCACCGACCTTCCCGAAGACCTCACGATCCCATGGATCGCCGCCGGACCCGACGTGCCGAACCGGGGCGCCCTGCCGGATGGCGTCCGGATCTTCGACACGGCACCGACGGTGACCGCTCTGCTAGGCATCCAGGCGTCGCCCGTGTGGGACGGCCGCGACGTGCTGGGCCCCGTCACCGCCGTCGAAGGCTGACGCGACAACGGGCCGGCACTTCGTACAGCGCCCAGCCGTCGCCGTACTCGGCCGGCCGCACCGCCCGGCCCTCCGCCGTCACGGCGGCGTCCCCGAAGCCGACCAGGAGCGGCGTCGGATCGGTCCAGCCCCGAACCTCCCACCCGTCCTTCGACCGTCGCAGGCCTCCGAGGGCGGTCAGCAGGACGCCCGCTGTTCGGTCGTAGGCGCGGCTGGACAGCGGCTGGCCCATGGACCGGGCATGGACGGCCTGCAGCGTCCCGGGGTTGATGGCGACCGGGTTCCCCGTCTGCGAGAAGAGCTCGAAGCTGTCGGGCAGCAGGCCACGGAGCGGTCCGGCGTCGGCGCCGAACGACTGCTGCACTCCGCTGGCCACGATCCCGTCCGCCAGCTTGCGCCAAGGCCCGCCGGGATCGATCTCGGCGAGGTCGTAGAGGGCGTCGGCATAGACCAACCCGCACCATTGCACGGGCAGGCCCATCCAGTTCGCAACCCAGTCGGTGGCCCCGAACACGGCGATGGTCGCGTAGAGGCCGACCGACCCGCCGGGGACGGGCTGGCGGAGATACACGAACGGAAGACCCGTCCAAGCCCAGTAGCGCGCCCTCTCCAGATACTTCCCATCGCCCGTCATCGCGAAACCCTTGGCGAAGCAGGCCGCCGCGTGCGCGCTCGCCAGAATGTCCGGAGCGTGCAGGGGGACCTCCCACGTCTGGGCGCCGCGCGGCACGCCCAGACCATAGGTCCGGTCGAAGCGACCGAGGGCCTGGAGAAACTCCGCTTTGAGCCGGGGATCGCCAGACAGGAGAACGGCCTCCATCACGGAGTGCAGGACTTGGGCGGAGAGTCCGTTGGCGTGGTCCTGCCAGTGCGTGGAGGCGTAGTCCGGCTTGCCCGGCTGGCGGCGGTAGCGCGCGATCCCCCCGTCGTCGAGCATCGCGAGCAGCCGCCTGGCTTCACCGCGGGCCGCCTGAATCTCCGCCGAGACGGGTCGAGTCAGCAGGCTCGGCGCGGGCGAAGGCAGGTGCCCGACCGTAGAGGCGAGCCGCCGGCCAACCGGCACCAGGTCCAGCGCATCGCGCGCCGCCTGTGTCAGGCGGGAGGCAAGCTCCGCCGAAGCGACCTGCCGGGCCAGAAGCAGCTCGAAGGCCGCGGCGTCGGCGCTCGGTTGCGGCTGGAACGAGTCCACCCCAGGCCACCAGGCATGCCGGTACCGCGCCCCTTCCCGAATGCCACTGTCCAGCCACGCCTCGGCGAACCACTTGGGCGTGCCCGAGGGCGGCTTCGCCTTGGGCGCAGCGGGCAGGCCGTGAGCCAGCACATACCGCTCCAGAGCGGGGGCCACAGTGGGAGCCTTGGGAATCCACCGCAACGTACAGGCGGTGCGCAACGGCCTGCCGGCCTGCATGGTCGTCGCGTCCAAAGGCATCAGCGAGCCCTCGTCCCGACCGATCGGCCCGTCCGCCGGCCAGAGCCGCCCGATCAGCGACGCGCCGCTGCCCAGCTTCCGGTCTGGCACGTCGAACCAGGCCCGGGCGCCGTCATCCTCCCATTCCACGGAAAGGCACCCGGCGTCCGTCGCGACGGCCGCCATCGGGATGGTCAGCTTGTGAAGGGCCGGCACGCGCCTCCTCGCGGCGGGACCGCGCACCGAGCGCTCGCCGCTGCTCTGGTCGGGCGGTTCCAGGTACTCCAGCCCCGGGAGGACCGCTTGGCGAACCTTGCCCGGAGCCAGCCACACGAAGGCTGGGGCGAACACGAGCGCGACGTCCCGGTCCACCGCGATCGAGGTTTGCAGTCGCAGCGCGCCGGGCTCGACAGCTCGCGAATACCGCAGCGCCCACGTCCAGTTCGCTCCATCCCGGGTTCGGAAGCGGGCGACGGTTTCCACGGCGTCCCTGCCCGCCCTCACCTCCGGCTTGGCAGTCACCGGAGTCCACAGCGCGCGGTCGCCTGCCAGCACGCCGAGCCAAGGCCGGGGCCACCCGTGCGCGACCAACCGCCCGCCGGTCAGGAGCGACGCCCCGCCAAAGGCGTCCCGGGAAACGCGCAGCTCCGCACCGCCGAGGCTCAACCGAGCATCCTTAGGCGACGGAACCGGCGCTTGGACCTTGGGCCAGGCTGGCTCAACGAGCGCTTGGCGGGCGCGGACGCGCACCCTGGTGAGCACCAGCTCCCCCTTGCCGCCCGGCGGATCGAGCCGCAGGCGGAACCCCGGTCCGGTCAGAGCCGGCAGCGCCAGAGCCCGCCGGAACGGAACGTTCTCCTTCAGCCCGAAGGCCGTCGAGGCAGCCTCCGACGGCGGTTGGCGGTCGCTGAACCAGAAAATCTGGAAGCGGCCTCCGACGCTGCAACGGCCCTCCAGCTCCAGCCAGATCGCCGTAGCCGCGAGCCGAATCTCGGGAGTCGCGAAGTACGGATCTTGGCTGGACCACTCGGCCCTCAGGCCACCCGGCCCTGCGGGAGAGAGCCGGACCTCGTGCATCTCCCTCCATCCGCCGAGCGACAGCAGGTCGATCTCCGGCGGAGCGGCCCGGAGCGCCCCGAAGGCCGAGCAGGCGAGAACGAGGAAGGCAATCCTGTGGCGCAACACGCTGCGATCTTACAACGACCGCAGCGCCTCCTCCACCTCTTCGGCGTGGCCTTCCGGCTTCACCTTCCGCCACACCTTGCGAACGATGCCCTCGGAGTCCACCAGGAAGGTCGATCGCTCAATGCCCATGTACTTCTTGCCGTACATCGACTTCTCGACCCACACGCCGCAGGCCTGCGCGAGCTTCTGCTCCACGTCCGCCAGCAGCGGGAACTCCAGCCCGAACTTCTGCGCGAACTTCTGATGCGAGGCGACGCCGTCCGGGCTCACGCCGACCACCGTCGCACCTTGCAGAGCGGGCATGCGGTCGCGGAAGCCACAAGCCTCCTTGGTGCAGCCCGGCGTGTCGTCCTTCGGATAGAAGTAGTAGACGGTCGGCGAACCCAGGAAGTCGGTCTTCGTGCGCGTCTGGCCCGTCTGGTCCTGCAGCTCGAACTCGGGAAAGGGGCTTCCAACGTCGATCATTGCTTCCTCCACTTGTGTTCTTAGCG
>DPBN01000164.1 GCA_003516955.1 Armatimonadota bacterium
CAGGCAGAAGCCGTAGCAGTGCTTGGCCGTCAGCACGGCGTAGCGGAAGCCTGCCCTCTTGGCGACGGTGACCCACTGCTCGGGGTCGGCGTTCGCAGGGGCGTACCGGTCCACCCCCGCCGGAATGCCGCCGTACTCGTCTCCGGTGAAGGTGGACATCCCGAAGTGGAGGAAGATGCCTCGCTTCTGGGCCCGCCAGCGCTCGATCACGGGGTTCGGCTTGATCGCGGGCCAGTCGGTGGGCGCGGTCAGCCATTGGGCGGCGGCGAGGGCCAGCAGACCGATCATGCGCGGTTGCTACCCAACGGGCAGGGGCGGAGTCAAGCGGGCGCGGCGGGAGCGGCGGTTCGGGTATCCTTTGCCGAGTCCGGCGCGGGAGCGAATCAGCCCCGGCGGCCCAAGGGTCCGCCAGTGGGTGGCATGTCGCGAGCGGCGTGTGGTATCCTACGTGCTTGCGTCACCCGTCTTCCGCCGTTGCGGGTCGGGCGTCCCATCGGATCGAGGTGCAGAGGCGATGAAAGTGCGTGCGAGCGTGAAGAAGATGTGCGAGAAGTGCAAGATCATTCGGCGCAAGGGCGTCGTTCGTGTCCTCTGCGAGAACCCGAAGCACAAGCAGCGGCAGGGCTGATTCCCCAGGAGATTTCAGAAGACCAATGGCACGTATCGCAGGCGTCGATCTTCCCCGCGACAAGGCCGTCCTGTACGCCTTGCCGCTGATCTACGGCATCGGCAAGCACAACGCCCACGAGGTGGTCGAGAAGGCGGGCGTGGACCCGCGGAAGAAGGTGCGCGACCTGACCGAGGCTGAGGTCGGCGCGCTGCGCGAGGTGATCGACCGGGACTACCAGGTCGAGGGAGACCTGCGGCGCGAGGTCAACTCGAACATCCGTCGGCTGATCGAGATCGGTTCCTACCGCGGCCTCCGGCACCGGCGCGGCCTGCCCGTGCGCGGCCAGAACACCCGCAGCAACGCCCGAACGCGCAAGGGCGCGAAGAAGACGGTCGCCGGCAAGAAGAAGGCCAAGAAGTAAGGGTTCCAGATGGCAAGAAAGCAGTCTTCCAAGGCGAAAGCGAAAGAGAAGAAGAACGTCCCGGTGGGCGTCGCGCACGTGCACGCGTCGTTCAACAACACGATCGTGACGATCACCGACCCCCAAGGCAACGTGATCAGCTGGGCTTCCGCCGGCCGCGTGAACTTCAAGGGCAGCCGCAAGGGCACGCCGTTCGCGGCCCAGGTGGCCGCCGAGCAGGCCGCGCGCCGAGCTCAGGACCATGGGATGCGCAAGGTCGAGGTTCAACTGAACGGCCCGGGAAGCGGCCGGGAGACGGCCATCCGCGCGCTGGCGGCCGCCGGACTCGAGGTGCTCTCCATCTGCGACAAGACGAAGGTCCCGCACAACGGTTGCCGGCCGCCCAAGCGTCGGCGCGTCTGAGAGGAGGGCGAGCAGCACACCCCCAATGCCACACATCACCACCCTCGAACTGAAGAAGGACTACGGCAAGTTCGTGCTCGAGCCCCTGGAGCGGGGCTACGGGCAGACGATCGGCAACGCCCTGCGCAGGGTCCTGCTCAGCTCCATCCAGGGCGCCGCAATCTGCGCGGTGCGCATCGAGAAGGTTTTCCACGAGTTCGCCCCGATCCCCGGCGTGAAAGAGGACGCGACGCAGCTTCTGCTCAACCTGCACGACGTCGCGATCCGCTTCGACGACTCGCTGGTCGGCACGGAGGTGGACAAGGTGCTGCGCATCGAGGTCAAGGGCCCGGGCAAGGTCCATGCGGCGGACATCCAGTGCCCGGACGGCGTCTCGGTCGCCAACCCGGACGTGTACCTGGCCACGATCAGCGACCCGGACGCCACGCTCGCCATGGACCTCTACGTGGGATGGGGCGTGGGCTACGTCCTGCCGGAAAAGCAGGAGAAGTACCGCGGCATCATCGGCGTCATCCCCGTCGGCGCGCAGTTCACCCCTGTGAAGAGGGTGGGCTACAACGTCGAGCAGACCCGCGTGGGGATGCGCACGGACTTCGAGCGGCTGACCTTGGACGTCTGGACCAACGGAGCGCTCAGCCCGAACGACGCCGTGAGCCAGGCCGCGCACATTTTGGAGAAGTATTTCCGCCTGTTCTTCGAGCTCGGGGCCACCGGTTTCGAGGCCGGCCCGCTCGGCGACGACGCGCTCGAGGGGGAGCTGCTGAACGTGCCCGACGTGAACCTCGAGGAGCTCGGGTTCACGCAGCGAACGTACAACGCTCTGCGGCGCAGCGGGCTGATGACCCTCAAGGCCCTGCTGAGCACCTCCGAGGCCGATCTTCGCAGCATCCGCGGGTTCGGCGTGCGGGCGCTCGAGGAGGTCCGCGAGAAGCTCGCGGAGCGGGGCTACGAGCTGAGGCCCGGCAAGACGTCGTTCCGCGCGCCGGAGCTGGACGACGAGGGGGAGGAGGGCTGATCGCCGCCCGCCCCGGGGAGTTTGCACCATGAGACACCTTGTTGACCGCAGAAAGCTAGGATTGCCCAGCGACCAGCGCCGGGCGCTGTTGCAGAACCTGACCCGCCAGTTCGTGCGGCACGGCTACGTGCGCACCACCCTCGGCCGGGCCAAGGAGCTGCAGCGCGTGGTTGAGAAGCTGATCACCACCGCCAAGCAGGACACGCTGGCCGCCCGCCGCGAGGCGCGCAAGATTCTGGTGGGCCACTCGACGAGCAGCCCCAAGCCCGAGCGCCTGCTGGCCGGCAAGACCCCGCTGGAGAAAACCGCCATCCTGCAGCAGCGCAGCCTGATCAACGGCGAGGATCTCGTCAAGCACCTCTTCGACGAGGTCGCCCCGCGCTACAAGGAGCGGAACGGCGGCTACACGCGGCTGACCAAGATCGGGAAGCGCCGAGGGGACGGCGCCCCTTGCGCGGTGCTGGAGCTGGTTGACTGAGCGCGTTCGACTGATCGTCGCTTACGACGGAACCGATTTCCGCGGCTGGGCCGCGAATCCTGGACAGAGAACCGTCCAGGGCACATTGAAAGATGCTGTGCGCCAGGCCTCGGGCGAGGATTGCGAGGTCGTTGGGGCTAGCCGAACCGACTCGGGAGCCCACGCTCGGGGGCAGGTCTGCCACTTCGACTCCGCGCGCGGGATTCCCGCCGACCGCTGGGCCGAGGTGCTGAACCGGGTCCTGCCGCGCGACGTGCGCGTGCTGGAGAGCCGCCGGGTGCCCGAGCTGTTTCACAGCCGGTTCTGCGCGAGGTGGCGGCACTATCGCTACCGCATTCTGACCGGCGGGCCGGACCCGTTCCGCGAGCGGTGGGCGTTTCGGTTCGGAAGGCCGCTCGACGTGGACGCGATGCGGCGGGCGGCGGCGGACCTGGTCGGCGAGCACGACTTCCGCGCCTTCAGCGAGGAGCTCAAGGGCGAGGGCAACACGGTCCGCACCCTGTTCCGGGTGGAGGTCGCGCCGGTCCGAGACGAGGTCCGCGTGGACGTGGTCGGCACGGCCTTCGTCAAGGGCATGATGCGGCGGATCGCCGGCTTTCTGCTGGAGGTCGGCAAGGGCCAGCGTCCGCCCGCGCACGCGGGAATCCTGCTCTCGTCAGGAGACCGGGAGCGTCTGACCTGGCCGCTGGTGCTGCCCGCGCGAGGCCTCACCCTGATGAGGGTGAGCTACGGCCGGCACCTGCGCGACGTGCGGCTCGCGGCGCCCCAACAACAGCACAGCATCGAGACGGACTGAAGGAGTCGATCCGGCCGGGCGGCCGATCGAAGGATAGACGATGAACAGGACTTACACAGCCAAAGAGGGAAGCATCGAGCGCAAGTGGTACGTCGTGGACGCCACGGGCGTTCCGATCGGACGTCTGGCCGCCCAGGTTGCGCAGGTGTTGCGGGGCAAGCACA
>DPBN01000161.1 GCA_003516955.1 Armatimonadota bacterium
CAGCCGGTTCGGGTCGTAGCCCGCCGCAACGAGCCAGCCGTTCGGCTCGGTGAGGCGGAGCGCGTCGCGCAGCCGATCGAGGATCTCCACGCGGCTGGAACATCCGGCCACGGTTGGTCGGACGAGGTCCAGCCCCATCGGAAGCACGTGCGCGTGCGGGTCCACGAACTTGGGCCGAAGCGGCGCTCCACACAGGTCGATGCTCCGCGCGCCCTCCACCGGGCCCTCTGCGATCCGTCCACCGAGGACCCACACGTCCCGAAGCTCGTTCCGAAGGGGGTCCAACGCGTTGCGATAGACGACGGCCTCGGCCATCACTGTCTCCGTGCGCTCTTGCGGTGGCCAAGGAGGCAGACGATGACGCCGATCCAGCAGGCCTGGCTGGCGATGGCAGGCACCGGCCGCGTGCGGAGCCAGAGGGCCAGGAACAGGAACAGGCCCGAGCAGGCCATCCAGATCGCTTGGGCCCCGCGGCGCGGGATCAGAAGCAGATTCACCGCCACCAGCGCCAGCACCAGCCACTGAACGTAGCCCGTGAACGCCAGGAACTCCTGCTCGGTCACGCGACGCCTCCCGCGTACCGCCGCACGTCGGCCGCCGAAGCGACGGGCACGATCCTGCAGTCGCCCCGGTCCCTCTCTTCGCCGAGCCAGACCACTCCCGTCCGCCGCTTGGCTGCCAGCGCCCTGAGCTCTCCCTCGTCATCGAGCCCCGGCCGGAGGAGAAGCGCCTCGAAGGCGTCGTGGAGCGCCCAGACGGACAGCGCCGCGTCCGTCGAGCCGTCCGCGAACAGGCCGAGGAACCGGAAGACGCCGTCTTGGCGCGCCGTCTCCAAGACCTCGAACGCCGGGCGGGCGACTTCGGCAGCCACCGGGGTTCGAACGCGGAGGAACCAGAGGTCCGGTCGGCGCCCTGCCATGCAGCTCAGCATCTGGATGAGGTCTCCCATGAGCGCGTCGGCGACAGCCTCGGGCCGCAGGGAACCGAGGTCGGTTTCGCCCACCACGACCAGCTTGCCGCGGTGCTCCAGCAGGCCGTGGCACCAGAGGCCGGTCGAGGCGGACACGTCCAGGGTGGCGTCGGTTTGGGCCAGGGCCGAAAGGGCCTCGCTCCATTGGGGCGAGGGAAGCGGCCGCAGCCACGTGTCCGACCAGGGCTCGTTGGTCCTTCCGAGGATCCTGTTCAAGCCGCCGACCTCCGGAGCAGGTGGTCCGCCAAAGCGAACAGGAACAGACCGATGGAGACGTAGCCGTTGAGGGTGAAGAAAGCCATGTCGACCCGACTGAGATCGTGAGGGCGGACCAGGCTCTGCTCGTAGGCCAGCAGCAGGGCCGCCACGCCCACGCCGAGGAAATAGACGGTGCCCGCGCCCATCGCGGCGCCCGCCGCGACGAGGCACAGCACGGCCGCGAGGTGCGAGATGCGGGAAACCAAGAGGGCGCGCGATCGCCCGAGCGTCTGTGGCAGCGACCGAAGGCCGTGCTCGGCGTCGAAGCGATCGTCCTGGAGGGAGTAGATGATGTCGAACCCGGCGGTCCAGAAGAGCACCGCCGCCGTCAACCAGCCGATCCGAGGGTCGAGGTCTCCGCGAACGCCGATCCACGCCGCCGCCGGCGCGATCCCGAGGCTCAGACCGAGAACGAAGTGCGACAGCGGCGTGAACCGCTTGGTGTGGCTGTAGCCCAGCGTGACGAGCAGAGCCACGGGGCACAACGCCAAGGCCAGGCGGTTGAGCATCGCCGCGCTGAGGACGAACAGCCCGACGCTCGCCCAGAAGAAGGCGAAGGCCTCGCCGGGCCGCAGCAGCCCCGCCGGAAGGGCGCGGCCCCTCGTGCGTGGGTTGAGGGCGTCGATGTCGCGGTCGGCGATCCGGTTGTAGGCCATCGCGGCGCTGCGCGCGCCCACCATGGCGGCGACGATCCATCCGAACTTGGCCCAGCCCGGCCACCCGCCGGCGGCCCACATCATGCCGAGCATCGCGAACGGCAGGGCGAAGATCGAATGCTCGATCTTGACCATCTCCAGGAACACGAGCAGGGCATGGAGCGGGCGGGCGACGAGGGACACTTCCGCCTTGGATGATACTGGTTTCGACGGCCCATCGTCGGCGGACTCAGAACAGCCCCGTGAGGCGCCCGCGCTCGTCGACGTCGATCTTCACCGCATTCGGCTCCTTGCCCAGCCCCGGCATCAGCATGATGTCGCCCGCGAGAGCCACCACAAAGCCCGCTCCGGCCGAGGGACGGGCCTCGCGGATCTCGATCTCGAAGTCCTCGGGAGCGTTGAGCAGCTTGGGGTCCTGCGAGAAGCTGTACTGGGTCTTCGCCACGCAGACCAGCATGTCGAGGTTGCATCGGTGCTCCACGGCCCACTTGAGGCGGCGCTGGGCGGGCAGGTCGATGGACACCGAAGCCGCGCCGTAGGCCTTCTTCGCGATGGCCTCGATCATCTTGTCCAGCGGGATGTCCGACGGATAGAGGTGCCGGAACTCGGACGGCTGGGCCGCCAGGTCCACGACCTGCTCCGCGAGTTCGAGGCAGCCCTCGCCGCCCTGGCCGAACGGGTCGGCCCACACCGCCGTGACTCCGACCGAGGCGCACGCGTCGCGGACCAGCTCGAACTCCTCCGGCGTGTCGCTGGGGAAGCGGTTGACGGCCACCACGATGGGAGGGCCGTAGTGGCGCAGGTGGGCGACGTGGCGGAACAGGTTGCCCAGGCCGATCTCGAGACCCCGCAGGTCCGCAGAGCCGCCGTGGTGCTTCAGGGCTCGAATGGTGGCCACGAGGACGATCGCGTCCGGTCCGCGGCCCAGCTGGCGGCACACGATGTTCAGGAACTTCTCGCCTCCCAGGTCGGAGCCGAAGCCGGCCTCGGTGACGAGGTAATCCGCCAAGCCGAGCCCGCACTCCGTGGCGATGATCGAGGAGCACCCGTGGGCGATGTTGCCGAACGGGCCGCCATGCACGAAAGCCGGGCCGCCCTCGATGGTCTGGACCAGGTTCGGCTTGATCGCATCCCGCAGCAGAGCGGCCATCGCCCCGTTGGCCTGCAGGTCGCGGGCCGTTACCGGGCTGCGGTCGGTCCGCTCGGCGACGATGATGCATCCGAGCCGACGCTTCAGCTCCTCCAGGGAACGCGACAGGCACAGGGTGGCCATCACCTCGCTGGCGGGCGTCACGACGAACCCATCCTCTCGCGGGAAGCCGTTGGCCCGACCACCGAGTCCGACCACGATCTGCCGGAGGGCTCGGTCGTTCATGTCCACGGTTCGGGGCCAAAAGACGCTGCGCACGTCGATCCCCTGGGCGTTGCCGTTGTGGACGTGTGCGTCGAGCATCGCCGAGAGGAGGTTGTGCGCAGCCGAGATCGCCGGGAAGTCGCCGGTGAAGAACAGGTTGATCTCCTCCATCGGCAGAACCTGGCTGTAGCCGCCTCCGCAGGCGCCGCCCTTGATGCCGAAGATCGGACCGAGCGCCGGCTCCCTCGTGGCCGGGATGGCGCTGTGTCCGAGCCTTTGGAGCCCCTGCGCGAGCCCGATCGTGGTGGTCGTCTTGCCCTCGCCGGCAGGCGTGGGCGTGATGGCCGTTACCAGGATCAGCTTGCCCTGGGGCCGGCTTCGCGCGTACTCGATCGCCTCGTCCGTCAGCTTGGCCATCGAGCGGCCGTAGGGGAGGATGTCTTTGGAGGACAGGCCGGCCGCTTCGGCGACCTGCTCGATCGGCTTCAGCTTGGCGCTCTGGGCGATCTCAAGGTTGTTCACGGTGGGATTGTGGCCCGTGGGCGGCGCGCTCGGTGTAGCGGTTGAGGGGGTTCCAGAGCATGTACTCGCGGTACCCGACCTCGCGGGCGGCGCGGATCTGAGCCTCCACCTGCTCCGGGCCGTAGCGCACGCCGAGGGAGAAGTCCTGCAGCCAGGGTCGCAGCTTCTTGTCCGGCAGCTTCCGGGCGTAGTCGCGCAGGCTCTTGGCGACGATCGCGTGGGGCGAGCGGTTCGGGTCGCGGATGCCGTACTCGCCCTTGGCGAAGTGCGAGGGGTAGACCATGGGGCAGATCAGGTCGAACGGCTCGGCGATGGTCTGGAGCTCCTGGCCGATTCCTTGGTCCCCTCCGCCCGAGCTGACGATGCCGAAGATGTCGCCCGCTAAGAGCGCTCCTCTGGCCTCGGTCAGCGGTCGCAGGGAGCGCACGAACTCCGCGACGACCTCGCTCGGCGTGGCGGAAGGGTTGGGGTGGGTCCTCTTCGCGGGAAACACCATCGTGGACTGCCTCCCTTCGCTAGGGAACCGAACGTAATCGAGCTGGATCTCCGGGAACCCGGCTTCCAGCGCGAACTCCACCACCCGCGCGAGAAACTCCCAGTTCTTCCGGTTGTACGGATCGAGCCAGGTGTGGCCCGCGCGGTCCTTCCAGGGACGGCCCTTCGGGTCCTGGACCGCACGGTCGGGCCGGACCTTTGGAATGAAGTCGTCGCGGAAGCAGGCGATGCGGGCAATCGGATAGATGCCTTCGCGGCCGAGGGAGGCGACGAGATCCTTAGGGTTCCGAATGGCGACCCGCTCAGCACCCGCCGACTTCGCGGGCTCCAGGTCCATGCGGGCGTACAGGATGCCGGCGTCGCGGAGGTCGATCACCACCGCGTTCATGCCGTTCCGCTGGAGGAATCCGCGGATCGCTTCCATCTTGCGCTTCGAACCCGCGGACCAGGCGGTCAGGTACACGGCCTTCACGGCCTCCGGCTTCTGGATCGCCGCTTTCGGTTTGGGCCGCTCCATCCGCGCCGGTGGCGTCTGTTGGCCGCTCTGGGGCCTCGGTTCGGCGCGTCGGCAGCCGAAGGGCGCAGCCAGGAGCGGCGCAGCCAGCAGAACCGCGTACAATGGACTCCTCCGACGGTGGGAAAACCTCATGCTCTCCTTCTCCTCTGCATCCTTGCGGCCGGCGTGTCGACGGGATGTGGCAGGCCGGCCCGTGCGACCGCAGCCGCGCCC
>DPBN01000109.1 GCA_003516955.1 Armatimonadota bacterium
CAGGATGGCGATGATCGCGATCACGACGAGGAGTTCGATGAGCGTGAAGCCCAATCTTCGCTGATTGCGCATGGTTGGATAACCTCCAAAGGTACGTTTCAGGGTCGTTCCGATTGCGGAGCGGGGTCGTCTCCGAGCGCGGGGATCAGCACCGCCGAGCTCCGCGCCGGAAGGGTCAGGTCAAGGACGCCGCGGCGGACGGTCCGGCTCTGGCCGGTCAGCGCGTCCGTGAGCGTCGCGGTGGACGAAACTCCGGGCCGAGGGATCCTCAGCCGCAGATCGGCCGGCCGGTCGCCCCGGTTCAGGGCGACCACGGCCAAATCGTTGTCGAGAACGCGGGCGAAGGCGAGCAGGTCGCCGCGCGCCAGCAGCAGGACGGGGTCTCCGCTCTGCAGCGCCCGGCTGGCGTTCCTCGCGGCGATCAGAGAGCGGTAGCAGGCCAGGAGATCGTTGCCGTCGCGGACCAGGTCCCAGCGCATGCCGCGCCGGTTGTCAGGGTCAGGGCCGCCCTCCATGCCCAGCTCGTCGCCGTAGTACACGCTCGGAGCGCCCACCCAAGTCAGCAGCAGGGTCGCGCCCAGACTGGCCAGCGAGCGGTCTCCGCCGCAAACCGTCAGGAACCTCGGCGTGTCGTGGCTGGACAGCAGGTTCAGCAGGTTGCGGGAGACGGTCGGCCCGTAGCGCCAGTACAGGGCTTCCAGCCGCGCCCAGGCCCGTTCGGCGGGCTCGGACCTCTGGGCCAGGAAGCGCACGGCGACGTCGCGGAACGGGTAGTTCATCGCCGAGTCCCACTGGTCGCCGCCCAGCCATCGCTTGGCGTCTCCCCAGACCTCGCCCACGATCCACGCCTGAGGGTCGAGGGCCTTGACCGTGCGCCGGAAGGCCCGCCAGAAGTCGTCGGGCACCTCGTCGGCGACGTCCAGGCGCCAGCCGGCCACGTCGGCTCGGGACATCCAGAACTTCGGCACGCCGAGGAGGTAAGCCTGCACGTCCGGGTCGGCGTGGTTCAACTTCGGCATCGACGGGAAGTTGAACCAAGCGTGGTAGTTCGGCGGGTTCTGGACGCGGATCGGAAACGAGTGCGGCGTGTACCAAGAGCGATAGCGCGAGCGCTCCCCGTTCTCGCGGAGGTCCCGGAAGGCGAAGAAATCCACCGACGTGTGGTTGAACACTCCATCGAGCACCGTTCGCACGCTCTTGGCCCGGAGTTCGCGGGCCAGGCGGACGAACAGCTCGTTCGTCCCGAGGCGCGGCTCGATGCGCAGGTAGTCCGTCGTCTCGTAGCCGTGCGCCGAGGGCGATACGAACACCGGGTTGAGGTACACGGCGCGGACGCCCAGACCTGCGAGGTACCCGCTCTTCTGAAGCACCCCTGCCAGGTCTCCGCCCAGAAACGTGTACCACTTCGGCTTGGCGTCCCAAGGCCCGACCGTGGGTGGGTCGTTGCTGGGGTCGCCGTTCGCGAAGCGATCCGGGAAGATCTGGTAGAAGACGCTCTTCTCGACCCACGCCGGAGGAACCAGGGGTGCGGCCTGCTCGGGACGGATCTCGAACGGCTCCGGCAGGTCGGCTTCCAACAGCCCGCGGCGCCCGAGCCACCAGTCTTTGCCGTCCTCCAGCCGGATGCGGTATCGCAGAGGCCGGCGGGCGTCCCACCTCACCAGCCCCTTCCATACGGCCTGGAACTCGTCGGCCTCGCCGCGGCTCAGCGCCACCGAGGGGCCTGCCTCCGGCACGAAGCGGACGGAACGGACGTCGCCCGGCCGAGTCCGCACGGTCAGGAACAGCCGGCCGCGGTCCCAGACGGCGTCGCCCCGGTCCGGCTGGTGGGACACGCCGGAGGCCGTGATCCGCCCGTCGCCGGTCCTGGCCGGCTTGGCGTAGTCGGGCGGCAGGACCGTGAGAATCGAATTCACGTTGCCCGCGCCGTCGTCCTCGGTCCTGCGGTTCCCCGGGTCGACGATCCACCGGGAGCCGTCCACGACGAACTTGTAGGCGTGCCGGCCGGCCGGCAGCTCGATCCGCAGCGTCCAGCGCCGCCGCTCGGCGTTCGGACGCATCGGGTCGGCGGTCGGCGACCAGCCGTTGAACGTTCCGGCCACGCTCACGCTGGAGGCCGGCTGCTGCGCCTCGTAGACGAACTCGTGCAGGACGCCCTGCGCCACGCCGGCGAGCGCGAGGGAGAGCAAGAGGGCGGTCATCGCAGCGCCTCCTCGCCGCGCGGCAGAGGCGCCGACGAGCCGCGCCGCTTGAGCTCGCACGGGACCAGGATGCGGCGGGGCTCGCTCGGTCCCTCGCCCCGGATCTGCGCCATCAGGCAGTCGACGGCCTCGCGAACCAGCGCCTCGATGTTCAGGCTGACCGAGGTGAGGCCGCGTTCGAGCACGTGGCACAGGTGCGTGTCGTTGAAGCTGACCAGGCCGAGGTCGTCCGGGATGCTCAGCCCCTGCTCGCGCGCCGTCAGCACGACGCCCATGGCCATCAGGTCGTCCAAGACGACCAGGGCGTCCGGCGCCATCGGGCCGGCGAGGGCCTCCTCGGCGACCAACCGGGCCGCCTCGATGCCGAAGTCCGAGTGCCAGATGCGGCAGGGCATGCCCGCGGCGTCCAGCGCCCGGGAATAGCCGAGGATGCGGTCCTCGCTCACCGTGATGCCGGGAGGCCCGGCCAGCATCGCGATGCGGCGGTATCCGGCGCGGATCAGCTCCTCCGCCGCGAGCGCGCCCGCCGCGACGTTGTCGTTGTCCACCGACCACACGCGGCTGCGCATCGGGTTGCCGATCAACACGAACGGGAACCGGTCGCGCTGCAGCAGCTCCAGGCGGCTGTCGTGCACCACCGACTCCACGAGGATCACGCCGTCGACGCGCTTGCTGCGCAGCAGGGCCTCGTGCACGCTGACCTCGTTCTCGTCGCCGTGCACCAGCTCCAGACACAGCCGGCTTCCGG
>DPBN01000257.1 GCA_003516955.1 Armatimonadota bacterium
TGGCGCTCTACTTCAGCCGGCATCCGATCCCGTTCGCTCGAAGTGAGCGACGGATGCCCCTTTGGAAGCACATCGGCCTCTACGCGTACACCAGGGAGAGCTTGCTGGCGTTTCCGGAATGGGGTCCTAGCCCGCTCGAACTCACCGAGGGCCTGGAACAGCTCCGGTTCCTGGAGCACGGGCGTTCGGTTCGGATGGTGGAGGTCGAACCCTCCGAGACGGCGATCGACACGCCGGAACAGGCCGAGACCGTTCGTCGTTTGTTGGAGGTGACGAACGGTCCATGAGCGCCAGTGACCCGGCCTACCTCGCCGACTCCCACTGGGAGGAACCCGACGGGCTCTCCAGCCTGTTGGAGGCGTTCCTGGCCGTCCGGCCCGAGGCGGACGTGTCGCGCATCCGGCGGGCCTACCGATTCGCCGAGTGGGCGCACCAGGGCCAGCTGAGGGAATCCGGCGACAAGTACATCGAGCACCCGCTGGCCGTGGCGCGCATCCTCGCCGACCTGCACATGGACGACGACACGATCGTCGCAGCCCTGTTGCACGACACCGTCGAGGACAGCGCGATCAACGTCAACAAGGTGACGCCCGCGGACATCGAGCGGGAGTTCGGACCCACCGTGCGGATGCTCGTGGAGGGCGTCACCAAACTGGGAAAGGACTACCTGGCGGGCCTGTCTCCCAGGAAGCGCGAGCAGACCGAGGTGACCCGGTCGGGCGAGAGCCTTCGGAAGATGCTGCTCGCGATGGCCAAGGACTTCCGGGTGATGGTCATCAAGCTCGCCGACCGGCTGCACAACATGCAGACCCTCGACGGCCTGAAGAAGGCGGAGAAGCGGACCCGGATCGCCTCGGAGACGCTGGAGGTCTACGCCCCGCTGGCGGCGCGCCTCGGCATCTGGCAGATCAAGTGGCAGCTCGAGGACCTCGCCTTCAAGCACCTCCATCCGGAGGAATTCCGGCAGATCAGCGAGCTGGTCGCGAAGAGCCGAGGGCAGAGGGAGCAGGAGGTCAACGAGGCGATCGTGCTCCTCAAGGACCGCCTCCTCGCCAGAGGCTTGCGGGACGTGGAGGTGACGGGCCGCCCCAAGCACCTGTACAGCATCTTCAACAAGATGGTGCGCCAGGGCGTGCGGTTCGAGGAGATTTACGACCTTCTCGCGATCCGCGTGATCGTGCAGACGCGGGACGAGTGCTACGTGGCTCTGGGCGTCGTGCACGACCTGTGGATGCCCGTGCCGGGCCTGTTCTACGACTACATCGCAAAGCCCAAGCCGAACGGTTACCAGAGCCTGCACACCAAGATCGTGGGCCCGCACGGAGACCCGCTGGAGGTGCAGATCCGCACCCGGGAGATGCACGAGATCGCGGAGTACGGGGTGGCGGCGCACTGGGCCTACAAGGAGGGCCACTTCTCGCCCGAGGAGACCGCCCGCCTCGGCAAGCTGCGCGAGCAGCTGGTGGACCGGTCGATGGAGAACAGGGGAGGCAGCGAGTTCATGCGGTCGCTGTCGACGGACCTGTTCTCGGAGCAGGTGTTCGTCTTCACGCCGAACGGCGACGTCATTGACCTGCCCAAGGACTCCACGCCCGTGGACGTGGCCTTCCGGGTCCACACGGAGATCGGGCTGACCACGGTCGGGGCTCGCGTGAACGGCATCCTCGTGCCGCTGAACACCAAACTGCAGAACGGCGACGTGGTGGAGATCATCACCCGCTCGAATGCGCAGCCCAGCCTGGACTGGATCGAGTTCGTGCGGTCGGCCCACGCCCGCAGCAAGCTCCGGTCGTACTTCCGAAAGCTCAATCGGACGCAAGACGCGAGCCGCGGCCGGGAGTTGCTGGAGAGGGAGCTCAAGAGCCTCGGGCTGGAGCCGCGCGACTACCTGGGGGAGGACCGGCTGGAGGATCTGGCCCGCGAATACGACGGCTGCGAGAACGCCACCGACCTGCTCGCGAAGATCGGCGCTGGGCTTCTCTCCGTTCATAGCGCCGTGAACAGGCTGCGCGGGACGGTCGTCGAGCCGCAGCGCGTCGACCAGATCCAGACCACCAAGACCAAGGAGGGCAAGGTTGTTCTGGCGACGGGCGGAGTGGACCACGTGATGCTCCGGCGCGGCCGCTGCTGCGATCCGATCCCCGGCGACGACGTGGTGGGCTACATCAGCCGGGGGCGGGGCATCGTGATCCATCGGGCGAGCTGTCCGAACGTGCAGCACTTCCAAGAGGCGGAGCCGGACCGGCTGATGCCGCTGGACTGGCCACCTACGGGCGACGTCTTCGGCGTCATGCTCCGGATCGTGGCGGTCAACCGTCCCGGTCTGCTGATGGACGTCAGCACGATCTTTGGGGAATCGAAGACGAACGTCTCGGGAGCCCGCGTGCGCACCAACTCGAACAACACCGCCGAGCTGGAGATCACGATCGACGTGACCGGCACCGAGCACCTTTCGGCGATGATCAACCGCGTCAGCCAGTGTTCCGACGTAATCAGCGTGCTTCGGGCGATGGGGAGGACGAACGTCAAGTGAGGGCGGTCGTCCAGCGCGTGGCGCGCGCCGAGGTGCGGGTGGACGGCCGGACGGTCGGCCGGTGCGGACTGGGGTTGCTGGTCTTGGTGGCCGCCCACCGCTGGGATGAGTCGGAACAAGCGCGGAAGATGGCCGACCGCCTGTGGGGCCTAAGGATCTTCAGCGACGCGGACGGGAGGATCAACGTCGCGCTGAAGGACCTCCCCGATACCGGCGCTCCGAAGGTGCTCGCGGTCTCGAACTTCACCGTCTACGGCGACACGGCGAAGAACCGCAGGCCGAGCTTCACCGAGTCGGCTCCGTTCGAGAAGGGCAGGGAGCTGTTCGACCAGCTGGTGGAGGAGCTGCGACGGCTGGGTTGCCCTGTGGAGACCGGCGAGTTCGGCGCGCACATGGAGGTCGAGGCCGTCTGCGACGGCCCTGTGACGGTGATCGTGGACGTTCCACCTGTCCCCCGAGCCCAGAAAGGGAACAGTCTTGAAACGGCGACCAGCGAGCGACGTCAAACCGATGGATGAAGCCCGGCCCGAGGAGGAACAGGTGAACGCCGCGGGAGTCGTGGGAGACGCCCTCCAGGGCGCCTCGATGGATTCGGACGAGGCCTTGGTCCGCTCGGCGCGCCAAGGCGACTTCGGAGCGTTCGAGAGGCTCTTCGAGCGGCATCGCGTGATGGTGTTCCGGATCGCGTACCGGATGACCGGAAGGCGCGACGACGCGGAGGACATCACGCAGGACGCCTTCCTCAAGGCCTACCAGAACCTCCACCGATACCGCGACGAGGCTCGCTTCACCACCTGGCTCGTGCGGATCGTGACGAACCTCGCGACGGACCGAGCCAGGATGGCGAACCGCAGGCACTCGCTGGAGCAGCAGGAGGCAGGAGGCGCGCTGGACTGGATGACGGTCGGAACGACCCGCGAGGACCCCTCCGAGAACCTCGAGAGGGAGCAGATGGCGCGCCTGGTGCAGGCCGCCCTCGCCGAGCTGCCTCCGCACCACCGCCTGATGATCGTGCTCCGCGATCTTGAGGAAAAGGACTATCAGGAGATCGCGGGCATCGTCGGCACAACGGTGGGCGGAGTGAAGCTCCGCGTGCTGCGCGCGCGAAGGGCCCTTCGGGACAAAGTGAATCAGATGCTGGAGAAGACGCCATGAAATTCGGTCGAGACCGCTCCGTGGAAACGGGCGAGGAGTGGGGCGCCGACTCGGTGAGCCGGAAGGTCCAGATGGGTCTGGATGCGCTGCGATGCGAGCCGCTCGAGCCCTCGGTCAGCATCGAGGCCCTGAAAGGCCGAATCCTCCAGGAGACGCTCGTCGCTCCCAGACGTCCCGCTTGGGTCTGGGCAACCCCCGTCGCAGCCTCTCTCGCCGTCGCCTTTTGGCTCGGACTCGCGGTTCGGCCTGCCGCGCCAGTCGCCGAGGCTCTTCCCAAGCGGACGGCGAGCGTCGCTCCGGTGGAGCGCCACGGTTCGTTGGGTGCCGCCTCCCAACCGGCTGTGCGGGCAGCCAGCCCGCCCGAAGCCGGGAGCCCAGCGGCGGAGGCGCCGCCGCGGAATGTGGACGCTCCGTCGGGCGCCGTAGCGTTGCGGGGCGGCCGGGAGGGTGGCGATCCCGTCGTGGTCTCCCGATCCTCCGCGATGCTGGCGAGCGGTCTGCGTCCGGAGCAGGACGCCGCTCCGGCCGAGCAGGTCCAGACCCTGGCCGCGCCGCCCGAACCTCCGGCGCAATCCCAAGACTCGGAGGAACAGATCGTGCTGATCCACAGCACGGAGGACACCGAGACGGGCGCAGCGTCGGCCGTCGAGTTGGAGAGTTCCGCGAATGTTCTGGTGGGCGGATAATGTCCTCGTTCTCCTGGCGGCCTTCGCGCCGATCCGGGACGACCCGTCGATCGAGGCGGCCGCTCGGGAGCTCCAGCCTTCGGTGGCTTACGTTCTCGATCGGGATCGCCGCGTCGGGGTGCTCGCGCTGGTGGACGACCAAGGCACCTTCATCGGGCACGCCCGGCTGGCCGGTTCGCTCGAGATCGACGCCGGACTCGCCGATGGCAGGAGAATCCGGCTTCGCTTCAAGGCCGATGACGCGGTGACGGGCTTGGCGGCGTGGGTCTCCCAGCGCGGCGCGGTGCCGGGCATGCGGCCGGTGGCGATCGCCCGGCAGACGCTGAGGCCGGGGTCCCTCCTGATCGGCTTGGTGCCCTCGGGAGCCTTCCGGGCGCAACTGGCCTCTGCGGATCGTCTGGGGGTGGTGGGTTCCAGCAGGCAGGTGGTCGACCTCTCCGAGGTCTGGTTCGAGGCACCTTCGGACCCGGTCGCGGGAGCGTTGCTGTTCACCGCGAGCGGCCAACTGTATGGGATTCTGGGAGCGACCCTCTCGTCCGCGTCCCAGGGTGAGGCGTTGAGGGCGGGCGACGTAGCGAAGGGGTTGGGTGCGCGGCTGCCGACGCCGCCGGTGCGGCTCGGTCCCTCCAAGCTCACGGTGGGCTTCGCACTGGGCAGGGAGCCACTCCGGAGGGCCGTGGAGGGGCTGTCGTCGCCGTTGGGCAGGGTGGATCGGCCGGCTCTCGGCGTGTTCTGCCGAGATGATCCGTCCGGCGGAGCGGTCATCGAGCGCGTGGCGGAAGGATCGGCGGCGGAGAAGGCCGGGCTCGCTCCCGGCGACGTGATCCTGCAGATCGGCGACCTGCCCGTGCGGAACCAGATCGAGTTCGCCAAGGCGATGCAGGCTCAGCGGATCGGCGAGCGCGTGAAGCTCAAGGTCCGGCGTGGCTCCTTGGTCTTGGAGATCTGGGCCGCGCCCGAGCGAGGCTAGCCCTCAGCCGGGCGGAAGTCCCTCACCTGCCATTTGACCCTCTTCTCGCCCCGGAACTCGTCTACGAGCGGGCTGAAGAGCATGTCGAAGCTCTGGCTGAGGTCCTCCTGCTGGAGCCGCTCCGCGTGCTGGAAGGTCACCCCTTGGACAGAGAAGCCGTCGGCAGCGGTGAGCCGCAGCATGGCGGTTCGGGGGTTGCGCGTCGGGGTGGCGGAGTCGATGCGCACGCCCCTCGCTAGGAAGCAGGGCTCCCGGTTGCACTCTCCGGTGGGCTGCAGCAGCTCCAGCGACTCTGCGCCCGCGAGGTCGGCCTCCGAGCCCTGAACCTCCAGGTCGGCCTCGAAGGTCGGCACCAGGTCCTCGGGCGAGAGCATCGACCGGGCGTAGGAAGCCAGCGCTTCTTTCGCCTCGTCCAACCGCTCGGAGCCCAGAGAGAACCCCGCCGCTCTCTCGTGGCCGCCTCCCTGAAGCAGGTGCGGATGGGCGAGGATGGCCTCCGCAAGGTGGAATCCTGGGATCGACCTCGCCGAGAACTTCAGTCGGCTTCCGTCCTCGTCGGTCGTCCCGACGAAGGCGGGCCGGTAGAACCGCTGCGCGAGCTTGCCCGCGACGATGCCGATGATGCCGCTGTGCCAGCTGGAGTCGGCCAGCAGCAGGATCGGCCCCTCCGCGAGCTGCTCGGCCTCGATGCGCTGGATCGCCTCTTGGAACACCCGCTCCTGCTCGCTCTTCCGGCGCTCGTTGATCGCTTCGAGCTGCTCCGCCAGGGAGCGTGCCTCTTCGGCGTCCTTGGTGAGCAGCAGCCGGAGGGCCATCGCGGCGTCGTCGATGCGCCCGGCGGCGTTGAGGCGCGGCCCCAGCACCCAGGCGACGTGCCAGGAGCGGATCGGCCGATCCACGCCGAGCTTGGAGGACTGCAGGAGGGCCAGAATCCCGACCCTCTTGGTCGTCCGGAGTTGCTCGAGGCCGAAGCGCGCGAGGATTCGGTTCTCCCCCAGTAGCGGAACCACGTCGGCGACCGTGCCGAGCGCGGCGAGATCGAGGAAGTGGCGCCGGAACTGGTGCACCGGCCATCCGATCGCCTTCGTGATCCCCTCGCAGAACCGGAAGGCGACGCCCACCCCGCAGAGGTTGGGATCAGGGTAGGCGGACTCCGCGCGGTGCGGGTTGATGACGGCCTCGGCCTCGGGAATCTCCATCGGGACGTGGTGGTGGTCGGTCACCACGACCCTCATCCCCGCCGCACGGGCCGCGCGCACCTGCTCGAAGGCCGACGTTCCGCAGTCGCACGTGAGGAACAGGCCCGCGCCCATCTCCCTCGCGGCGGCCACCGCGTCGAGGTGGATGCCGTAGCCCTCGCGGAGTCTGTGGGGGACATGGACGTGCACGTCGCACCCGATGCGGCGAAGGAAGTCGCCGAGCAGGGCGGTGCTCGTCACCCCGTCCACGTCGTAGTCCCCGTGAACGAAGATCTTCTCGCCACGCTCGCGGGCCCCCAGGACCGCCCGCTGGCCGGCCTCGAAGTCCGGCAGGAGGGAAGGGTCGCCCAAGTCGTTGAGCGACGGGTGCAGGAATCGGTGCGCGGAGGCTGGATCGGCGAACCCGCGGGCAACCAAGACGGCGGCGAGAAGGGATGGGATTCCCAGCTCTCGCTGGAGAACCTGCTCCAGTTCGGGCCGCCTCGGGGGGACGATCCAGCGTTCCGCCGAAGGGGGCATGAGAAGACTAGACCTTCTCGACCTGGCTGAAGTCCACTTCCACCGGAGTCTCGCGGCCGAACAGCGAGATGAGCACCTTCAGCTTCTCGCGGTCGGCGTTGACCTCCTCGATCTTGCCGGTGAGGTCGCCGAACGGACCCTCGACGACGCGGATGGTGTCCCCTTTGGCGAAGGCCACCTTCGGGGCCTCCTTGCTCTCCTCGAGGTTCTTCAGGATGCGGCGGACCTCGTACTCCTCCAGCGGAACGGGCTTGTTGCCGCTCTGCACGAACCCGGTGACCCCGCTGGTCGACTTGACGAGCTTGTAGGTCTCGTCGGTCAGGTCCATGTTGATGAGGATGTAGCCGGGGAACACCTTGCGGGGCACCACGACCCTCTTGCCGGCTCGGGTGGTGAGCTCCTGCTCGACGGGGATGAGAATCTCATGGATCCCATCCTCGGTGTCCCAGTAGCCCTCGACCTGCGCGCGGCGGGTGAGGACGTCCTTGACCTTGTTCTCGTGCCCAGCGATCGTGTGGACGGCGTACCAAGCTCTGGCCATGTCAGAAACCCTTCGTGAGAGCCTCGATGATGAAGCTCCAGACGTAGTTGAGGACGGTCAGCACGAGCACGACGATGCCGCACACGGCCAGAACCACGCCGGTGAGGCGGTTCGTCTCGGCCCGGCTGGGCCAGTTCACCTTGCGCATCTCCCGAGAAACGTCGTGGAAGAAGCCTTTGACCCCTCTCCGCATTTTCGGGAGAGGCACGTTGGAGACCTTGGTTTGGGGCGTTTGCGACATAAAAGCCTTCGTGTTCGCAGTTCGCGGGGGATATGCTCCACTATACCCCCGCGACGTCGGAGAACCCAACCCTGCCGGGCCTAGGAGCCGGTCAGCACCACCTTCACGGCGCCGGAGGCGTCCTTGTTCCCAGCGACGCGGAAAGCTTCCAGAGCTTCGGTCAGGGGATACCGATGCGTGATCATGGGCAGGGGGTCCACCGCGCCGCTCTCCAGCAGCCGAACTGCCTCCTCGTACTCGTCGAACCGGAAGTTGCACGAGCTGGTGAGCGTTCTCTCTCCGGCCAGCAGCTTGGTGGGGAAGGGTTCCTCGGTATCTCGCACGGTCATCGTGACCATCGTTCCGCCGCGCTCGAGCAGGGGCAGATACAGCCCCAGCGGCGCGCCGACGGTGTCCAAGATCGCGTCGTACAGCCGCCCGCCGTTGGCGTCGCGCGCCCGGGCTTGGAGATCACCGCCAGTCGCGAGCAGCACCGAGTGGGCACCCATCCTTTGGGCGACGGCCAAGGCCGAATCGTTCAGGTCGGCCACCACCACCCGCGCGGCCCCGCGATGGCGGGCGACGGGCACTGCGAGCACCCCCACGGGTCCGGCCCCCACGACGAGCAGGGACTGGCCGGCCCGCACGCCGGTGCGCCCGACGCCGTGCACCGCCACCCCCAGCGGATCCAGCACCGAGGCCTCCAGGTTGCCCACGGAGTCCGGCAGCTCCCGCAGCCAATTGGTCAAGATTGGCACGCGTTCGGCCATTCCGCCGTAGCAGTAGGGGCTGTCGGCCCAGCCTGCGCCATGCCCCAGATGCTGCGTGTTCGGGCAGAGCTGCTCCCGGCCGCTGCGGCAGTATTCGCACTCGCCGCAGGTGCCGAAGGCGATGAGAGCAACGCGCTTGCCGATCCAGGCAGGGTCCGCGTCCGGAGCCACGCGTTCGACGACCCCGGTCGCTTCGTGGCCGAGGATGATGTTGGAGGGGTTCGGCCTCTTCTCGCCGAGCGTCTGCTTCGCCCAAGGGTTGTCGCCGTGCAGATAGCGCACGTCGCTCCCGCAGATGCCGCAGTGCGTCATCCTTACGATGGCGTGGCCCGGTGGGCAGGAGGGCTCCGGCACGTCGAGCAGGGCCAGATCGCCGGGACCGCGCAACACAACCGCCTTCATAGGCTCCGGTTTACCCCAGTGCCCGCCCTGGAATTCAGCCGAGCGGCACCGTCTCGCCGTGCTTGGGTATGTGGACCTTCCAGCCGAGCTCCGCCTCGATGCGCGACTGCAGGACCTCCTGCGGCTGCGGTTCCCCGTGAACCAAGAAGGTTGTGCGCGGGGGCTCCTTGAAGTTCGAGAGCCACTCGAGGATCTCCGACTGGTCCGCGTGCGCCGAGAGCGAACTCAGCTGCTCGATCTGGGCCCGCACGGGCACCGGCCTCTTGTGGATGACCACCTCGGGCGCACCGTCCAGGATCTCCCGTCCTAGGGTGCCCTCCGCCTGGTATCCGGTGAACAGCACGATCGTGGACGGATCGGGGAGGCGGTGGAGGAGGTGGTGCGTGACCCGTCCCCCGTTGCACATCCCGGATCCCGAAATGACCACCATCGGGCCCTGCATCGCGTTGATCGCCTTGCTCTGGTTCACGTCCCGGACGAACTCAAGGTGGTCGGGCCGGAGCGGGTTCTCATGCTCAGAGAGTTGCAGGCGCATCTCGTCGTCCTGGTCGTCGGGGCTCTCCAGGTAGAGGAGCGACGCGCTGGTGGCCATGGGGCTGTCGACGAAGACCGGGATTCGACCGATGCGGCCGTCGGCCTGCAGCTTGCGGATGTGGTAGAGCACTTCCTGCGTGCGCCCGATCGCGAAGCTTGGGATGAGCACGCAGCGCCCTTTGGCCAAGGCGTCGCCGAGGATTCGCTCCAAGACCGCCTCAGGGTCCTCGCTCGGGTGGTTGCGGTCGCCGTAGGTGCTCTCGAGGACGAGATACTCGGCCCAGTCGACGGTGGCGGGGTCGATCAGGATCGGGCGGTTCCGGCGACCGAGGTCCCCGCTGAAGAGGATCCGCTCGCCCGATTCGAAGTAGAGCTCCACGAACGCGGAACCGAGGATGTGGCCGGCGGGCAAAAAGCGGAACGTCGCTCCTCCGGGAAGATCGGCGAACTCGTAGTAGCGGAAGCTCTTCAGGTGCTTGAGCGACTCGAAGGCTTGGCGCTCCGTGTAGAGCGGGAGCGCCGTCCCGTGGCGGCTAAGCCCCTTTCTGTTGTAGTACCGCGCCTCTTCCTCTTGCAGGCGCCCCGAGTCGGGGAGGCTGATCCGTGCCACGGCGGCGGTTCCTCTGGTGCAGTACACCGGCCCGGTGTACCCCTCGGCGACCAAGCGGGGAAGCCAGCCGCAGTGGTCGAGGTGGGCGTGCGTGAGGATGACGGCGTCGAGAGAGGCCGGATCAACCGGGAATCGCTCCCAGTTGAGGTCCCGCAGCTCTCGGGGGCCCTGGAACATTCCGCAGTCGATGAGGATGGTTCGGCCCCCGGTGCGAAGCAGGTGTCGCGACCCTGTGACGGTCTGGGCCGCCCCGTAGAACGTGAGCTCGTTCGCCTTGCGATCCACAGCCGCAGGTTACCAGTACGGCGGGAATCGGATGCCGTCTCGGCGCTCCTTGTCGCTGTTGATGGGCGTCGCGTGGTCCACCACCCAGCCCGTCGGCGCCTTCCGTGCGTAGACCCATGCGGAGGGGCGGTCCTCGCCTCCCCACTCGCTCGGCTCCCTGCCCACGACCAGCAGGCGCGCGCGGTCTCCCTGAAAGAGAACCACCTTGTGGTAGGCGAGCTCGCCTCCCAGCCCGGCTTCGTAGTAGCCCTCTTCGGCGACCTCGGAGAGGGACCGGCCCCAAACGGCCGTCTGAACCTCGGTCAGGAAGAAGGGGCCGGCGCCGAACAGAAACAGGGCGATGGCGAACGTCATCCCCGGCCGCGCCTCATCCTTGCGCCGAAGCGGGGTGAGTCCCGCAATCAGGAGGGTGACGACGATGGCCGTCGCCAAGGCCCCCAGCGAATACACGATCATGCTGAACATGGCTTGCTCCCTTTGCAGGTCGGATGCTCTCCACAAGGGAGATTCCATAATCCAGCCTGATGCGGTCCCCCAGGACCCTGGCATGGGCCTCTCTGGCCGCAACCGTCGCGGTGGTCGCCGTCAAGCTCGCCGCAGCGTGGGCAAGCCGGAGCGTCAGCGTGCTCTCGGAGGCGCTCCAGTCGATCGTGGACGTGGGCGTCTCGATGCTGGCGGTGTTCACCCTGCGGGTTGCCAGCATGCCGCCCGACGAGGACCACCCGTTCGGGCATGGCAAGGCGGAGATGCTGGCCGGGGCGTTCCAGATGCTGGTCGTCGCCGCCTCGTGTCTCTTCATCCTAGGACAGGCCGCCGCGCGCTTGGGCAGGCCCGAGCCGATCCGTTGGGACCTCGGCGCGGCGGCGATGGCCTACACGCTGGTCTCGAACACGGCGATGTCCCGTCTCCTGCTGCGGGAGGGAAAGCGGCTGGGATCGTCGATCCTGGTCAGCGAGGCGGTCCACCTGAGAGGCGACAGCCTCGCTTCGGCTGGGGTCTTGGTCGGGATGATCGCAGTGGGAGCCACGGGCTGGAGTCCGCTGGATCCGCTGCTGGCGATCCTGTTCGCGTTGGTCGCGCTGGCAGCCTCGTTCCGCCAACTGAGGGCCATGGTCCATCCGCTGATGGACGGCGCGCTGCCCGCGGAAGACGTGAGCCGAGTGCGGGCCGTGCTGGAGGGGCATCCCGACGTCCGCGGGTACCACCGGCTGCGGACGCGGGACGTCGGCCAGAACCGGCACGTGGAGCTCCATGTGACTCTGGACGACGACCTGAGCTTCGTCCAGGCCCACGAGATCGCCGAGAAGATCGAAGCCGAAGTGAGCGAGGCGCTCGGCGGCGCCAAGGTGGAGATCCATTACGAACCTCACGAGGCGGAGATGGAGCACCAGAGGCGGGAGCGCGAGGGCTCCTAGATTGCTTCAAAAACCCCGATTTGCCGTTCAAGTTCGGTCCGGTCGGAGCCGATGCTAAGAAGCGTAGGCCGATGGGCAACTGGTTCAGCATCCGCCAAGACACGCAGCGCGCTCCCCTCCGATCCCTGGCGGCGGAACACCTGAAGCGCTGCCCGCTCTGCGGCGCGCTCAACGCCGTCCGCAACGAGGAGTGCTTCGTGTGCCGATGGCACGGCGCCTTCGACCACGACGCGGAGCGGATCGAGCACAGCCTGAGCGAGCTGGTCGACCGGTGCCCGGAACTCGCCAGCGCCATGGCCCGCCCCCGGGCCAGCGCGAAGGCGGCCAAGCCGAGCCTGTGGTCCCGTCTGGGCCGCTGGTTCCGCAAGCGGATCGACCTGTCCGCCTGAGCGGTCGTGCCGCCGCACCGGATCATCCATAATGGGTGTTCCGGAGCCACATGGAACGAACGGTCGAGGATCTCATCCCCCTGCGCAGCCTGGAAGCCGAGATGGGCGTGCTCGGGTCCATGCTGCTGTCGGCCAGGGCCGCGGAGGAGGTCGCAGGGCTCCTCTCGGAGGAGGACTTCTACCAGCCGGCGCACCAGGAGGTCTACCGCGCCATGCTCCAGCTGATCCGGTCCGGCAAGGCCGTGGACATCCTCACCCTGCGATCGGAGCTGGAGGCTCGCGGGACGCTGCAGCAGGTGGGCGGCGTGGACTACCTGGTGCAGGTGATGGAGTCCGTGCCGAGCGCTGCGAACGCCGTGCCCTACGCTAGGATCGTCCTCGAGAAGTCCACGCTGCGAAGGCTCGAGACGGCCGGACGCACCATCGCCGGCCTGGCGCGCTCCCCCGAGATACCCGACGTCGACGGCAAGGTGGACGAGGCGGAGCGCCTCATCTACGAGGTCGGATCGAAGCGGCTCGGGAAGGACTTCCAAGCCGTGGG
>DPBN01000162.1 GCA_003516955.1 Armatimonadota bacterium
TACGCCGCCAACGGCGACGACTGGACCACCGGCGACATCCACCTCTGGGGCGCCTGCCTCCAGCAAGGCACAGACCCTCAGAAAGCATACACCCGCACCTGGGCCTCGCAAACGCCGCACATTTCCTCCGGCCTCGCCGCTGGACCCACCATCATCGCCGCCCCAGACTCGACCATCTCGCCCCTCAAAATCCACGGCCCCGGCTCCAACCTCGCCGACAGCACGCTGCTCGAGCTAACCGCCAACGGCGAACTCATCCTCGCCGGCGGCTCCGGCAACGGCTACCGCCTCGCCGACCTGGGCCCCGCAAACAATCCTTCCGGCTGGGCTGGCATGCTCAAGGTGAAGACTCCAGCCGGGACCACTCTGGGCTACATCCTTCTGTACTCGAACCCATGAAATCCAACTCGACCACGTTCACCGGCTAATTCTCCGCGCCCCCTCGGCAGCGAGCGCAGCGATCTCGCCACCATCTGTGCGCTCCGGGTTGCCACGAGGGCGTGGCTTTCGGCTGAGAATGTGACGAGGCTGTCACGTTCACTGTTCGTTAGTTGTGTACGTCAAGTTCAGCAAATTGGATCGGGGCCAGCAGACCGTGAGTGTTCCCGCCGGAGCCGCCCGTCGCGCTCCGGTTTCGGCCGGAACGGTGCGCAGCAGGCAAGGGCGCTCGAGCGGCGCAGCGGACCCTTGCCGGCGAGCACCGTTCTGGCACCCCCGTGCGATTCGCGGCGGGCGGTCTGGCGGCAACACGTTCCCGTTGGTGAGCCTTGAGCTTCATGCCGCGGCTTTTCTCAGCTGCTCTTTCTTGTGTTCTCTCAGGTCCTCCATGTTCAGGTAGCGAAGCGCTTCAATCCAGTTCTCGTGCATCTCCACCGCTAACGCCCTTACCAGCCTCAGGCAACTCGCCATGTTCGGAAAGATCCGCACCACCAGCGTCCGCCGCTTGATCTCCTCGTTCAGCCGCTCCAGCAGGTTCGTCGACTTCAGGTTCTTGTGGTGCTGCCGCGGCAGGCGGTAGAACGTCAGCGTCTCTTCGATGTTGGCTTCCACCCAGTCGCACAGCTTCTGGTAGCGGTGGCCCCACTTCTTCAGCCACGCCGCCAAATCCTGCCGGGCTTCCTCCACCGTCCGCCGGTCGTAGATCCAGCGCAGTTCCGTCATGCACTCGTCGTCGGCCTTGCGGGGCAGATGGTCCAACGCGTTCCGCAGGAAATGCACGTAGCACCGTTGCCAGACCGCCTCCGAAAACACCTCCCGGATCGCTCCGCGCAGGCCTGCGTGATCGTCACTGATTCCCAACTCCACGCCCTTCAGCCCACGCGCCTTCAGACCGAGGGCAAACTCCTTCCAACTCGTCAGCGACTCCCGGTTGGCCAACTCCACCGCCAGCACATTCCGGCGCCCTTCCCAATCGATGCCGATCGCGATCATCACCGCCTGGCTGCGGATCACCCCGTCCTCGCGCACCTTCTCGTAGCGCGCGTCCAGAATCAGATGCGGATAGGCCTCCTCCAGCGGCCGCCGGGCGAACTTCTCCAACTCCTTGTCCAGATTCTGGTTCATCCGGCTGATCGTCGACGACGATACCTCGTGACCGCACAGTTCTTCAGTCACCACCTTCACCTTACGGGTCGAGACCCCTTGCACATACATCTCCGTCAGGGCGCCCACCTGCGCCTTTTCGCTCCGCTGGTACCGCTCAAAAACCTCCGTCCGGAACCGGCCCTGCCGGTCTTGCGGGACGCGGAGCTCCAGCTTGCCCACCCGGGTCACCAGCGTCCGGCCGTAGTAGCCCGACCGATACCCCAGTCGGCCCTCGGTCCGCTCACTCTTACCGGCTCCCAGCGCCTCGTCCATCTCGGCTTCCAGTACCTGCTGGACCACCGCCTGGATCAGCGGCCGCAGGAAATCCTCCTGCCCAGCCATCATCGCTTTCCAGTCCAGCTTCTTCGCGCTATCCTTCTTTCGGGTCATCTACCTTTCCTTCCTTTCTTTCCGCTGCTAACCGACTGTGAAAGGTCTAGCATGACCCATTCCCTTTTTGCTGAACATCTGAAGCGTAACCTGTTCGTTGCGGCCCGCCGGCTTGCTCCCCTGTCTTTCAAGGGCTTTCAGACACTCCGCTCGGCTCGGTCGGATCTCTCCTCCCGGCTGGAGTCTGCTACCGGGCGCTCCGGCGCTTACTCGGACAGAGCTTGCATCTGCCAGAACAACGCGTCTTTGAGAACGCACCATGCCTCCCAGTACATCAGCAACGACTTTCGACGGGAGATCGGCTTCCTCGCCATGGAGATTTCGCCGAACTTTGTTGGAAGGGGGTTGGCTGGTTCCAGCAGGTGCGGGCCTGGGATGCGGTAGGAGCCCTCAATCGAAGATCGCTTGGGGGTGATCGTTGGCCGGGCCGACTTGACAGGAATAAGCAGAGCGGGTGAGGGCCTGGTAGAGGGCAGAAGTTTTTTGAGCGCAGAGTTGAATGCTGGCGATGTTTCCTATGCGCTGGCGGGCAGCTTGTCCAATGGCACGTCGGATTTGTTCGGAAGACAGCAGATGGATTAGTCGATCGGCAAGAACCGAGGAGTTGCCGCCCGGAATGACATAGCCTGATTGGCCGTCGATGACAACTTCGGCTAAGCCTCCACTGTCGGAGATGATGACGGGGAGTTCCATGGCCATGGCTTCGAGAATACAGGTGCCAAGGGGCTCGGAATCGGAAACGAGGACTTGTACATCGGCTGCGGCCTCAACCCAGCGGATGTCCTCCTGGAACGGCAGGAAGGTGACGGCGGTGGAAAGAGAGGAGCGGGCGATGGCGGCGAGGACTTGGTCGCGGACGGAGGGTGCCTGGGCGCTTGTCTCGCCGACGAGGACGAGGTGGGCAGCGGGGATCCTGGACCGGACGAGAGTGAAAGCCTCGATAACAAGGTCGTGGCGTTTGCACGGGACGAAGCGGTAGGTCATGAGGACGAGCGGGACGTCAAGAGGGAGCCCGAGGTGGAGGCGAGCGGCGCGCTTATCGAAGAGGCGGGGATCGAAGCGGGCGAGATCGATGCCGTCGTAGATGACGTGGATTCGGGAGTCGGGCACGTCGGCTTGGCGGAGGCATTGGCGGATGAAGTCGGAAACTGAGATGATGGCGGAGGCGACCTGGAGTTGCTCTCCGTATGCGGCGGCGTTCGCGTTACGGACGTGCTGGACAACGGGGAGTCCGGATAGAGCAGCACACTGAATCGAGAGAGGACCGGAGAGGCCGTTGAAGTGGATAAGGCTGGGGTTGAGTTCGCCTATGAGGCGACTGAGGTAGAGGAGGTTGTAAGCGGAGGGGGAATTGAGTTCACGGTTCGGACAAATGACGTGGACGCCGAGGTCGCGCATGCGGCGGGAGAAAAGACCCTCCTGAGGTATGATCGCCGAGAGCTTGTATTGAGAGTGGTCAAGGGCGCTGGCCAAGCGGATGAGAGACTCCTCGCCACCGGAGTAGGTCGACATAGCTGAGTAGAAGAGGATGTGGCAGGGCGGAGAGGGCTGCAGATGCGGCCGGGTGTTCTGGTGGAGGAGATCGGCGTAGTTTTTTTCGGTCTGCTGGCTCAGGCGCTCACGGTATTTGAGGAGGGCGTGCGCCACGCGAGGGACCGGGGACTCGGCCAGGGAAGCGGAG
>DPBN01000192.1:0-519 GCA_003516955.1 Armatimonadota bacterium
GAGCTGGACCCGGATGGAGGAGAGGTCGGAGAGACGGCACGAGCCGCTCTCGATGCGGACCTCCTTTGGCGTTGGAACGAGGTGCAGCGGAGGCTGCGCGAGCGCGGGAAGGAGCGCGAGTGCGAACATCGGCGCGCCTATGCTACCGTAGGGTCGTGGACGGAACCGGCACCCTCCGCTGCCGAACGGCGGAAACCGAACTCGGACCGATCCGCCTGTTCGCGTCGGACGCCGGGCTGTGCGCCGTTCTGCTCCCGCACTGCCGCCGGACCCCGGAGTGGCTCGCTGGGGCGGAGGCCGCGGAGGACGAGGGTCTGGCCGAGGCCGAGCGCCAGCTTCGGGCTTATCTTCGTGGCGAGCGGACGGAGTTCCGCCTCTCGCTGGACCTCCGGGGCACGCCGTTCCAGACGGCGGTGTGGCGTTGGCTGCTCACGATCCCTTACGGCCAGCGCAGGAGCTACGCGCAGGCCGCCGTCGCCATGGGCATGGATCCCGGGTTCGCGCGGGCGGTCGCCTCGG
>DPBN01000192.1:616-6097 GCA_003516955.1 Armatimonadota bacterium
CGCGCGGGCGGTCGCCTCGGCGGCGGCGAGCAACCCCCTGCCGATCGTGGTGCCGTGCCACCGCCTGGTGGGTTCGGACGGCTCGCTGACGGGCTACGTGGGCGGCCTGCAGGCCAAGCGCTTCCTGCTGGACCTGGAGTCCGGGGCGGCCCCGCTCGGGCTGTAGCCGTCGGTGCGGGCGGCGGTGCGCCATACTATCGGTTACCGATCATGCCGGACAACGACGCTCCGTTCTTCCCAGACGACTTCATTCGACAGGCGGTCCGCGAGGACTTGGCCAGCGGCCGCTTCGACCGCGTCCACACGCGCTTCCCGCCGGAGCCCAACGCCTACCTGCACATCGGGCACGCGAAGGCGGTGTGGATCGACTACGGGATCGCCCAGGAGTTCGGCGGGAAGTTCAACCTCCGCTTCGACGACACGAACCCGGAGACGGAGGACCAGGAGTTCGTCGACGCGATCATCGAGGACGTGCGCTGGCTGGGCGCCGACTGGGAGGACCGGCTCTTCTTCGCCTCGGACTACTTCGAGCAGATGTACGAGTGGGCCTGCGACCTGATCCGCAAGGGCAAGGCCTATGTGTGCGACCTGTCGCCCGAGGAGCTGAGCCGCACGCGGGGCACCATCACCGAGCCGGGCGTCGAGAGCCCGTACCGGAACCGCAGCGTGGAGGAGAACCTGGATCTGTTCCAGCGGATGCGCGCCGGAGAGTTCCCCGAGGGCAGCCGAACGCTGAGGGCGAAGATCGACATGGCCTCGCCGAACCTGCTGCTGCGCGACCCGGTGATGTACCGGATCATCCACAAGCCGCACCACCGGCAGGGGAGCAAGTGGTGCATCTATCCGATGTACGACTGGGCGCACGGCTTGGAGGACTCCATCGAGGGAATCACGCACTCGCTCTGCTCGCTGGAGTACGAGATCCACCGGCCTCTGTACGACTGGTTCCTGGACCAGCTGGGCATCTACCACCCGCGCCAGATCGAGTTCGCCCGGCTGAACATGACCTACACCGTGATGAGCAAGCGACGGTTTATCGAGCTGGTGAACGGGGGGCACGTCTCCGGCTATGACGACCCGCGCCTGCCGACGCTGGCCGGCCTGCGGCGCCGGGGCTACACTCCCGAGGCCATCAAGGAGTTCTGCCGCCGGATCGGCGTGAGCAAGACCGACAGCGTGGTGGAGTTCCACCAGCTGGAGGACTGCATCCGCGAGGACCTGAACCGGCGCGCGCCGCGCAGGATGGCCGTGCTGGACCCGATCAAGGTCACGCTGGTGAACTACCCGGAGGGGCAGACGGAGACGGTGCAGGCCGTGAACAACCCCGAGGACCCGTCGGCGGGCGTGCGCGAGGTGCCGTTCGGACGCACGCTCTATCTGGAGAGGGAGGACTTTCTGGAGGAGCCGCCGCCCAAGTTCTACAGGCTGGCGCCCGGGAGGGAGGTGCGTCTGCGCTACGCCTACTTCATCCGGTGCGAGGAGGTCGTGAAGGACGCCGACGGCAACGTGGTGGAGCTGCTGTGCACCTACGACCCCGCCACCAAGGGCGGCGACGCGCCGGACGGCCGCAAGGTGAAGGCGACCCTGCACTGGGTGTCCGCCGAGCACGCCGTGCCGATCGAGGCGAGGCTGTACGACCACCTGTTCCGCACGCCCGATCCCGACGACGCTCCCGAAGGCGGCAGCTGGCTGGACAATCTGAACCCGAACTCCCTGCGCGTGGTGCGGGGCTTCGCGGAGCCTTCGGTGGCCGAGGCCAACCCCGGGGACCGGTTCCAGTTCGAGCGCGTGGGCTACTTCTGCGCGGACCGGGACTCGGCGCCGGGGCGTCCGGTGTTCAACCGGACGGTGACGCTGAAGGACGCGTGGGCGAACCTGCGGAAGTCGGGGCGCGCGTAGCCCTTCGGTCCGCGGTCGGAGAGTCGCTTCGAGGGAACCTTGCCTGCTCCGAGGGCGTTCGGGGTATGATGGAGGGCCGGACCCGCGAGGGTCCGCTCCGAGTGGGGATGTAGCTCAGCTGGGAGAGCGCTGCAATCGCACTGCAGAGGTCGTGAGTTCGAATCTCATCATCTCCACCACCAGGTTCCCATTCCAGCGTTTGACCGCCGGATTCGGTAGTCAGGGAGTTTGAAGTCCACCGGTCGGCACACGCTCGGCGGCCTCCAGCCGGCGCCTCTGCTCGACCTCCACGTACAGCCACTTGGTGTCGCTCCGTGCTGCCCAGGACCGCCGCGCTGGCGAGGACGTGGCAGCCGGCGGCGAACACCAGGCCCGCCCCTCTTCCCTCGTTGGCCTGGGTTCCGCAGAACCGGAAGGCGCGTTGGCGCCGAAGTCTGCGGGTCGGTGAGAAGGGGAATCTTTGGAGGGCCGGCTGGAGCGGCGCCGCCGAGGAGAAGAACGATGCGCGAGAACAGCAGTGCTTCGCCGACCGCCTTCGAATGCCTGAAGGCGCTGCTTAGTTGCCTAGGGAGGATCTGGCCGGAGGGGGCTACCCGTGAGCGCTCCTCGGCCTCGAGCCTAGGGGCGAGGCGAACGCCGACGGGTCGATCCCGACACGGGCGGAGGGCGGAACCTGGCACCCATCGATGGGCGTCGTGGAGGCGGCCTCCGACGGCGGCGCCATCTTGCGCGCCGGCGTGGCGTTCGAGGACGGCCCCCTCGGCGGCGAGGTCCGCTTCGCGCTCCACACCTACCTAACGGTGCGGTGGGGAGACTCCGTGGAGGAATTGGACAGGATCGTCCCGGTTCGAACCGAGGTCACGCTGACCCCGCTGGGCGACGTGTTCGTGGCAGGGCCGGTGTACCAGGAGGACCCGGGCATCCTTCGCCTTGTGCGCTGCCGGAACGCCTTTTCGGACGGCCTCTCGGTTCTGCGCGCCTGGGCGCGAATCCGCGAGACCGTTCGACCTTGGAACTGCGGAGCCGGCGCCCTCGAGCCTTCGACCCTCTTCTGATGGCCACGGATGGCGAGGGCGCGGCCCCGCCGGTGCCTGTTCCGAGAGGCCGTCCAGGGTCGGAGCCCGCTATTTCGCCGGCGCACCCAGGGCAACGACCTCGGCGATTCCGGCCGTACGCTCGGCTGGCGCCCTGAGGATGGTTACGCGCAGGAAGCGCCCGTAAGCCCCCTCAGCCGCGTCGTCCTGGTACGTGGCCTCCCTGCGCGAACCGTCCGAACGCTCAGCGACCAGTTTCCAGTCGCTTCTGCCGTCCACAGAGACCTCGACGCGATACCTCCAGTTGGCTGCGACGGGGAACGTCAGTCTGACCTGGCGCACGGTGACGAGCTTCTCGAGGTCCACCCGCAACCATGGAGCGTTGTCCGCGGCGGCAGCCTGCCAGAAGCTGTTGGGATTGCCGTCATTGGCCAGCCGCCCACTGTGGCCCGGTGCCTCGCTGCTGGCCGCAGTGGGGTTGTTCGTGCCCAGCGCGAGCCACGCTGTGACGCTGGCGTCTCCCGTGAATCGGGTGTAGGGGCGTGGCCTTGCGGGCGGGGTCTTCCCAGGGACGAATTTCGGCTCGCCGAGCGAGGTGATCTCGATGGCAGCGCTCTTCAACCCCGGCGAGGTCGCGCGGATCAGCGTTCTGCCGGCAAAGTAGGACCGAAACTCGATCGCCGCCTGCCCATCCCGGATGGGAATGTCGGACCCCGCCGCGAAGGTGATGCTCGGACCAGTCGGGAACTCACCCGGACCCCGATCCACGGTGAGCGTCACAGGGGGGCAGCTGTTGACCGGTCTTCCGTTCTCGTCGACCACGGTCACGATGATGTGGGCGTCGTCGGTGCCGTCCACCGATCGCAGCGTGGTCTTGTCGGCGGTCAGACGCAACGCGGCGGGAACGCCGGTGGTCGGCCACTCCGGCGGGGGGATGCGCAGGTACTCGTTGCGGTACCAATACCACGAGCGCTTCGGGAGCCGGAAGTAGTCGACGAGGCCCATCGCGCCGAACTCGCGGCCGGCGATGCTGCCGTGATCGAACCCGCACCAGATGGCCTCGCCGCTGCGCCAAGGGAAGCGCCACGAGCCGACGACGTTCGGGTTCGCGCCGGGGGTCAGCGGCAAGTCTCCCCAGCCTGGTTCGTATTTGCCCGGCCGATCCGCGATGGTGGAGCCGTACTCGGTCACTACGTTGGGAATTCCCGGGTCGACGAACAACCTGGCGCCGTCGCCGTTGTAGCCGGCGATGTCACCGATTCTGTCGATGTCGCCCCGTTGGCAGCCGGCGATCGCCGCCGGACGCGTGGGGTCCAGCTCGTGCGAGCAGGCGACCATGTCGGTCAGCAGGCGGCGCACCTTTGGCATGACTTCCTCGGCGCTGAAGAACGGCTCGTTGCACATGCTCCAGACAATGACACTGGGGTGGTTGCGGTGGATGCGGATCGTCTCCCGCAGTTGCTCCTTCACGTTGGCCTCGAAGGCCGCCTCGTCCGTCTGGTTGGTGGGATAGGCGCTCGCGAACCAATCGCCGTCGCCCCTGAAGCCGCCGATGCCCCAGAAGGTGCAGTCGATCCAGAGCAGCATGCCCAGCTCGTCGCAGGCTCTGTCGAAGGCAGGGGCATGTGGATAGGTCGAGGCTCGGATGAAGTCGAAGCCGCAGTCCTTCATCATCTTCACATCGCGGAAGAACCCGCTGTCCGCCACGGCGTCGCCCCATCCGGCGTGGTCCTGATGGAGCCCGGCGCCCCTGAAGTAGCGGTGCTCTCCGTTGAGGAAGAACCCTCGGTCGGCGGTGAATCGGAACCAGCGGAAGCCCAGCGGCGAGAGGTAATCGTCGACCGGCTTGCGACCGTCCAGCACGATGGTCTTGACCGAATACAGGTTCGGATGCTCCGGCGACCACAACTTCGGATGCGCAATCGGCGGGCTCGCCTGATCGAAGATCAGGGTGGAGTGCGCCTCCACGGTGCCCGTGGAGGCCATGCTGGCCACGGTCCTGCCCTTGGCGTCGAGCACCAGCGTTCGCACGGTGGCGGATCGGGGCCTGGCCGAGTCGTTCGCCACCTCCGTCTTCACGTTCACCTTGGCGGACTCTCTGGACACCTGTGGCGTGGTCACAAAAGTTCCGTACCACGCGACGTGCAGCGGGGCGGTGATGACGAGCCGAACGTTTCGGTAGATGCCGCCGGAGAAGACGTGCTCGCCGGCACGCGGCGCGAGGCGGGCGTCCCAGAGATTGTTCACGCGCAATGCCAGCACGTTGTCGCCGGGCTTCGCAGCGTCCGTGACGTCGAAGGCGAATCCGGTGTAGCCGCCGCGGTGCTCGCCGATGCGGCGGCAGTTGAGGAAGACCTCCGCCACCTGAAACACGCCGTCGAACTCGAGATGGATGCGCTTGCCCGCCCAAGCCCTCGGTACCATGAAGCGCTTCCGATACCAGCCGTAGCCTGTGTAGAACTTGTCGCTTGCCGCGAAGTAGGGCAGCGAGAAGGAGTGCGGCAGGTTGATGGCCTCCCAATCCTGTTCCCTGCACGCGACCGCCTCC
>DPBN01000195.1 GCA_003516955.1 Armatimonadota bacterium
GCAGGTCGGATCCACGCAGTGGTTGCACTGCCTCTTGACGTTCACGCCGCCGTGACGTTCGATGACCGTCCACGTCACGGCGGACAGCTTGTCGGTCGCCCCGGGGGGTAGCCCGTTCTCCTGCTTGCAGGCGAGGGTACAGGCCTCACAACCGATGCATTTCGTCAGGTCGATCAAGAACGCCATCTGCGTTGCCCCTTTGCTCCTACTTTGGCAGAATTCTCCGGGCCTTTGGACCTATTGTGCCTTCCATGCCGGTATTTCGGCAAGAACTCAGACGCAGCGGACCCCGTGCAACCTCGCGGGCCCGTTGAGCGTGAACGCTCACATGGAGCTGGTGCGGTATCGCCCGGGCGAGGTGCTCAAATGGCTCGAGCTGGGAGCCGGGGAGTTCCGTCGGCAGGCTCGAGCCCGAGGCTCGGAGGTCCTGCGACGCCCCGATGGGAGCGCGGTCTCCCAAACCATCCGCAAAGCCGCGGAGGCGGCGCTGGACCTCGGCAAGGGCGCGCTCGCCGAGCTGGCCAAGCTCCAGGCCGAGCGCACCGAGTACCTCCTTGGGGAAAACTCTTTCGAGGCGATCCAAGCGGGCCGCCTACGGTCCATCCGCTACGACGCCGTGGCGGAGATCCGCCAGAAGGGCGACGCGTTCCAGATCGTACTGAACAACGGCCGCTCCATGACGATTCGTCCCCCCGCTCACCTAGTCGTCGGTCGCCTGCGCGTTCCCGTCGGCTGGATCCGCAACGGCATGGAGGTTCCCTACCACGTTCTGCTGGACGAGCTCTCGGCACGCTGTGGGGTAAACATCCAGCCATCGTGAGCGCATGGCTGGGTCCCGAACCCGCGAACTGGTGGGACGTCGTCGACGAGGCCCTGAGGGAGGACATCGGCACCGGCGACCTCACCGCCGTTTGCTTCGGTGAGGACGAGGAGCTGGAGTGGATCATCGAGGCCCAAGCCGACGGTGTGGCTTGCGGCGTCGGCATCGCGGAGTACATTTTCGGGTCCTACAACTCAGACTCCGATCCCTCGGACGTCAAGGCCATGGTGACGGACGGCTCGGAAGTGCGCAGGGGGACGGTCGTGCTCAAGGGCCAGGGGCTGGCCCGCCGTGTCCTCTCGCTGGAGCGTACGGCTCTGAACTTCCTGATGCACCTGAGCGGCGTCGCGACCCTCACACGCCAGTTCGTCGACCGGGTGAGCGACACCTCGGCGCGCATCGTGGACACTCGCAAGACCCTCCCCGGACTGCGCGCCCTTCAGAAATACGCCGTGCGGTGCGGCGGCGGGTTCAACCACCGCATGGGGCTTTACGACGCCGCCATGATCAAAGACAACCACATCAAGGCGTGTGGCGACATCGCCGAGGCGGTCCGAAGGGTGAAAGCCGTGTCCTCCCACCTCGCCCGGATCGAGGTGGAATGCGAGGACCTCGACCAAGTGCGGCAGGCCGTTCAGGCTGGGGCGGACGTGATTCTGCTGGACAACATGGATCCCTTCATGATGCGCGAGGCCGTCCGCCGTTTCGGCAAGCAGGTGGCCTTCGAGGCGAGCGGCGGCATCAGCCTCGAAACCGTGCACGGCGTGGCCCAGACCGGGGTGTCGTACATCTCTGTGGGCGCGCTCACCCACTCCGCTCCCGCCCTTCCTTACCATTTGGAGGTTCTATGAGGTCTCCGCTCGAGACGGGTCCTTGGATCGTTCTGGACGAGGTTGGCTCCACGCAGGCCTACGCCAAGCAGGCGCTCCTTTCCGACGCTCCGGCCGGCGTCGTCTTCGCCCATCATCAGACCGAGGGGCACGGTAGGTTCGGTCGGGCGTGGCACAGCGAGCGGGGCGCCTCGCTCACCTTCAGCCTCGTCTTCGGAGCCTACGCGGACCACCCCAAGCCATGGCTGATCGGCATGGCGGTGGCCGTCGCCGCAGCCGGCGCCCTGCACACCCAAATCCAGTGGCCGAACGATCTGACCATCGAGCGCCGCAAGGTGGGCGGCATCCTCACGGAGATGGCGCGGGACCGCAACCGGCGGAACGTGCCCATCGTCGGCGTTGGGGTGAACCTCTCCCAGACGGAGTTCCCCGAGGAGATCCGCGAAACGGCGACCAGCCTGGCCCTGCACCGCAGAGGCCCGTTCGATCCAGAGGCCTTGGCGCGCAAGATCCTCGCTCGCCTCGAGGACCTTCCCGAGCCTGACGATTGGCGCGATCTGGAGCCGATCTGGGAGGTCTTCGACGACACGCCCGGTAAGCCCTACCGACTCCCGGACGGAACCTTCGGCACGGCCATCGGCGTCGGTCCCGACGGAGCGCTGATCTGCTCGGTCGACGGCCTGACGCGAACCGTGCTGGCCGCCGAGGCCCTCTTCGGACCGGGCTAGCCCCGAGCCCACTCCTCGTGGTTCATCGTGCGCGGATGATGGAAGATCGCGCGGAGCCCCTCCGGCGTGTTCCACTTCGTCTCCATGCCCGCCCACAGCATGAACCAAACGAACCGGGTCTGCCGTTCCAGGACGTCGGGAGTCGGCAGCTGGCCGACCTCTCCGATGGCGATCGGCCTGCCGTCGGCGAGCGAGAGCAGGTCGTCGTGGAACTCGTCGGGAAAGGTGCCGCCGTAGATGTCGGTCGCCAGGGCGTCCACGACGTCCCCGCCCGGATACATCTCCGCATAGGGTCGGACCCCCGGCCGGGGCGCGTTCGGGTTGTACACCCAAAGCAGGTTGTCCAGGCCATAGTCGTGCGTGAGCTTGTCGAAGAGCATCCGGTAGAGCCGGGCCGAGCCGTCGGGGCCCGGCCTTCCTCCCCACCAGAACCAAGCCCCGTTTGACTCGTGGTAGGGGCGCCACACGACCGGCACGCCCTCGTCCCGGAGCCGGACCAGCAGGCGCGCGACGACGTCGACCTGGTCTTCCCATCGCCGGTGGAGGCGGCTGCCGGGCGTCGTCAGCTCCGTCCACTCCGCGTCGGTCAGCTTCGTCTGAACCCCTTCCTTGAACGTCACCGGCTCGTCCATGGTCGGAGGCACGGCGTGCCACATCAGCGTCACCAGGGTGCCCCGGAGGTGCTGGCGGATCGCCTCGGCCACGATCGCATCGCGGAACTGGATTCCGTCCTGGTCGTCCGCCGAAAAGCCGAAGTCCTGACCCCAAACCGCGGGCTCCGCGCCGGCCAGCCGCGCCGTCTCCTCGCTGTGCGCCGACAGGGAGCCCGGGTAGTTGTGCTGGCCGGAGAGAATGCGGATCCCGCTAAGCTCGATCAACCTGCGGTAGAGCTCTCGAGCCGCCTCGCTCGCCTTGGGATTGGCCGTCCTTGACATGGAATCCAAACTACCCGATTGGGCTAACATCGGCCATGTTCGCCCTCCTGACGGTCCTCGCCACTTCGGCGCCTGGCATCGAGTGGGTTGAGCCTCCGGTCAAGGCCGGCGTCCCGATCGTGGGACGCCTCGTCCGCACGTCGCCCCCCGACGGCTCCAGCCAGTTGCATCCCACGCTGCAGCTCGCCGTCAAGGATCCGAAGGGGCGATCTTGGCCGGTGGTTCCCTTCATCTACCAGGAGTTCCGAAGGGCCGCCGACAAGGAAGGCAAGGAGGCATTGGAGCCGGTAGGCGAGCCCCAGTGGCGGGTGCGCTTCACCCCGCTGGAGCCGGGCACGTACGCGTTCGCGTTGGAGCGCTCGCCCCAGCCCATCGCCGTCGTTCGCGTGGCGCGGGGCGACGCTGGCGGCTTCCTCCGGCCGAACCCCAAGAACCAGCGGTGGCTCCAAGATCGCTCGGGCAGGCCGTTCCTGGCCGTCGGCTGGAACCTCTGCTGGCACGGCGCGAGGGGCACCCGCGACTACGACGACTGGCTCCCGCGGCTCGCCCAAGCGGGCGTGAACTTCGTCCGCATCTGGAGCTGCCCGTGGGCCTTCAGCGTGGAGTGCAACCCCGGCACGCTCGGTCGATACGACCAGCGAGGGCTCTGGGCCCTGGAGCGCGTGCTCAGCCAAGCCAACCGGCTCGGCATCCATGTGATGCTCTGCCTGGACTACCACGGCGTGCTGAACATCGAGAAGGACTACTGGGGGTCGAACGATCTCTGGACCCAGAACCCCTACAACCGAGCCAACGGCGGCCCCTGCGCCGAGCCGAGGGACTTCTTCACCGAACCTGCGGCAAAGAAGGCCTACCAGGATCGCCTGAAGTACCTCGTGGCGCGGTTCTCCGCCTTTCCCAACCTGGCGGTCTGGGAGTTCTGGAACGAGATCGACAACGATCTCCGTTGGCTGGACGCGGCGCAGGTCGTGGCTTGGCACGCCGAGATGGGCTCGTTTTTGCGAGGCATCGACCCCTACGGGCACGTCGTGAGCACCAGCACCGCCTGGAGTCCATGGCCCGAGCTGTGGCGCGTTCCCTCCATCGGCCTCCAGCAGGTGCACAGCTATGGCCAATCGTCGCCCGGCACGGCGTTCGCCAAGCTCGCCCAAGACCGGTTCGCTCTGCACCGAATGCCGCTCCTAGTCGGTGAGTACGGCGTGGACTTCCGCGGCCCGAGCGAGGAGAAGGACCCCTACCGCAGGGGTCTGCGGCAAGCGGTTTGGTCCACGGCGCTGAGCGGCTGTGCGGGCACGGCCATGCCGTGGTGGTGGGAAACCCTGCACGCTCGGAACGCCTACGGCCTGTGGAGCGCGCTCAGGACTCTTCTGGAAGGCACGGGCGTCGCCTCGGCGGCGTGGGGTCCCTTGACCGTCGAGTTCGGCGAAGAATCTGGCAAGCTCGGACCCGCCTCGCCCTCGGCGGCCCCGCAGTCCATACGATTCTTCCCCGCGGACCAGTGGAGCGTGGACCGTAGCGAAACCGTGGCGCTGGCGGGGCCTGCGAGCGCGGCCCTGGCGTCCCGATCGTTCGCGCGGTTCCTCCACGGATCCTCCAAGGCGGACGTGCGCCACCCGATCCGGCTGATCGCCCACCTAGCCGAGGGAGCCCAGATCGCCGTCCACGTGGACAGCGTCTCGAACGGCGCGATGCTCGTGGTCAAGGCGAACGGGAAGGAGGTTCTTCGGCGCGAGCTTCCCAACAAGGACGGAGCGTGGCTGGTCAACAAGGAGTACGACGAGACCATCCGGGCCCCGCTGCCTGCGGGAGACGGCGTGCTCATCGAGCTGGAGAACCCCGGCGAAGACTGGGTGAACATCGAGTGGATCGAGGTCTCCGGCGTTCGTCCAGCCCAGACCGGTCCCGAGGGGCCGCCGGTGTTCTCCACAGGGATCGGCACGGCCGACAGAGCACTCGCCTGGATTCTCGATCGGCGTTACGATTGGCCCGCTGGCGCGACGGAAGCCACGGCGAGCCCGTGCCGAGGCGCCAAGGTGACGATCCGAAACCTCCGGGATGGAGAATACGCGGCGCGCTGGTTCGACACCAAGCGCGGAACGTTCTTCGCATCGACCTTCGCCCGATCCAGGGGAGGACGGATGACGCTGCCCGCTCCCGAATTCCGCGAGGATGTGGCCGTCAGGATCGAGCGCCGGAGCAGGAGTTCCGGGGCGGGCGGGAGAACCAACAGGTGATGAACCGAGCGAATCCCCGCTGCATCGTCGTTGGAGCCGGAGGCATTTCCGGCGCGTGGTTCCCACCGCTCCTGGAGGAGAAGGTGGAGATCGCGGCGATCGTGGACCTGCGCAAGGATGCCGCGGAGGCCAGAGCCAAGCAGTACGGGCTGGACTGCCTCTGCACGGACGACCTCGACCTAGCTCTGAGGACTACGGCACCCGACTTCGCCGTGGATCTCACGGTGCCCGAAGCCCACGCCGACGTCACCGTGGCCTGCCTGCAGGGCGGCGCGCACGTGATCGGCGAAAAACCGATGGCCGCCAGCATGGACCAGGCGCGCCGCATGGTCGCGGCCTCCGAGCGGACTGGCAAGCTGTACATGGTCAGCCAGTCTCGCCGATGGGACCGCAAGCACGACTCCATCCGAAGGACGCTCGCCAGCGGCGCGGTCGGCGACCTGACCACCTTGTGCTGCGACTTCTTCATCGGGGCGCACTTCGGCGGCTTCCGCGACGAGATGGACAGCCCGCTCATCCTGGACATGGCGATCCACCACTTCGACCTCGTGCGCTTCCTCACGGGCCTCGACGCGGAGTGGGTCTACTGCCACGAGTTCAACCCGAAGGGATCGTGGTACCGTGGGGACGTCGCCGCCGTGTGCGTGTTCGGCATGACCGGAGGCGCCGTCTTCAGCTACCGCGGCAGCTGGTGCTCGGAGGGGTTCCACACGAGTTGGAACGGCGATTGGCGGATCGTGGGCACCAACGGCACGCTGCTCTACCAAGGCGACGCCGATCCGCGGGTGCAGCGCGTGGCGGGCGACGAGGGCTTCCACCGACCCTTGGAGGAGGTTGCCCCGGTGCCGTCGGACCTCGAAGCGACCGGGATGCACGGCGCGCTCCTGGAGATGCTGCGCTTCCTGAGAGAGGGCGTTCGCCCGCAGACCGAGTGCCACGACAACATCCGCAGCCTGGCGATGGTGTTCTCAGCCTTGGAGAGCTCGAAGGTGGACGGTCCGGTACGGGTGAAGATCTAGGGAGCGCCCGTCTTCTCCGAGGTGGGCGCCTCCTCCGCCTCGACGAGCGCGGACGCCAAGCCCCGCCCTAGCAGCCGTCCGAAGTCTTCGGCGGACATCGGCTTGCCGAACGCGAACCCTTGAGCCACTCGGCAGCCAGCCCTTCGGACGGCTCGGACCTGCCCCACGGTCTCCACGCCTTCCACCACGGCGCGCACCCCGAAGCGGTCCAACAGCTCCAACAGGCTCCGCAGCAGGTCCACGAACCTCTCGCCCGATTCCAGCTGGCGGGCGAAGCAGCGGTCCACCTTCACGCCGTCGGCCGGAAGCGTGAGCAGGTGCGCCAAAGTGGAATGCCCGATCCCCAGGTCGTCCAGCACGATGCGGCATCCTGCCTCGCGCAGCTGGGAGAGAGCGCGCACGGCCTCGTCGAACGGTTCCAGCGATTCCGTCTCCGTGACCTCGACGTCCAGCGAGGATGCCGGGAAGCCCGCCTGCTGCAATTCGCGCAAAAGCCGACCCGCGAAGCCCGGCGAGAGCAGCTCCCGAGGGCTCACGTTGACCGCGAGCCGAAAGCCGGGACGCGATTCGACCCAAGGCCGCGCCTGCTCCACGGCCTGCCTCACGACGGAAAGGCCGATCGGCACGATCAGCCCCGTTCGCTCTGCGATCGGGATGAAGTCGGCACCCTGAAGCAACCCCAGCGTGGGATGGCGCCAGCGCGCGAGCGCCTCGGCGCCGACCACCTCGTAGGGCTGAAGCGACACCATCGGCTGGAAGTGCGCCACGATCTGCCCCTCGCTCAGGGCGTTCCGCAACTCCGCCTCGAGCGCCATCTCCCTCGCCGCCCGTTCGGAGAACTCCGCCCGCCGGTAACCGGACCGGCCTGAAGTCTTGGCGAGGTACATGGCCTCGTCCGCGCGCGCCACCAGATCCGCGGCCGAGGCCTGACCGCCTGCCCACACCGCCCCTCCGACGCTGCAGCTGCAGACGAGCTCCAGACCGGCCGGGTGGAACGGCTCCTCGAACGCCCTTAAAATCTTCTTCGCCACCACGTCGACGTCCGACGGCTCCCGAATGCGCGAGAGGAGGATCACGAACTCATCCCCGCCCAAACGGGCCACGGTATCCGAGCGCCTGACCGTCGTCCGCAACCTGCCGGCGACCTCCCGAAGCAGCTCGTCCCCAACGTGGTGCCCATAGCGATCGTTGACCTGCTTGAATAGATCCAGATCCACGAACAGAACCCCGATGGTCTCGCCGTAGCGTTCCGCGTTCTGCAGCGTGTGCTCCAGGCGGTCGCGGAACATGCCGAGGTTCGGCAAGCCCGTCAACGGATCGGTGTAGGCCATCCGCTCAAGCTCGTCCTGCAGCCGCTTCAGTCGGGTGATGTCGGTGAGGATGACCTGATAGCGCGCGCCATCCGGCAGCTCGCTCTCCTCGCGGATCCAGTCCAGCACCACCCAACGGTGGTCGTACTCCGACCGGTTGTAGGCCCCGATGAGCATCGAACTCGGGCATTCGGGCCCGCAGAACGGCGGCAGCCTGTCGTCGAGCAGCGGAGCCCCCGACTCGTCCACAGCCCGGAGCGCCTCGCCCAAACCGCACCCGAGGATACGGTCCAGCGGCATCCCGAGAATCACGCTCGTGGCCTCGTTGGCCCGGACGATCCGGCCGTCGTCGTCCAGATAGAGCACGCCTTGGCTCATCGTCTCGAAGAGCCTGCGGTAGCGCCGCTCGGACTGCTCCAGGGCCTCGGTGGCTTTGCGTTCCCGCGTGACGTCCGTGAGGATCAGATCCACGCGCAGAGGCTCGCCTGCGAGCGACCGGAACTCGCGGCCGCGCGCGTGCACCCAGCGTAGCTGGCCATCCGGTCGCCGCAGGCGCACGACGGTCGCGGCCTGCCCGCTCCCGCGGAGTTCCTCCAAGAAGCCCTCGGCCTCCTCCTTCAGCGCCGCGACCAGCCAGCTCGGGCTGATGGAAAGCAGGCTGCCATCCGTCCCCAGCAGCGAGAGCGCGGCCCGATTGGCATGAAGGACCCGGTCGAACTCGGGTGAGAACGAGACCACGGCATCGGCCATCGACTCCAGGATGCTGGAGATCCTCTCTTGGCTGGCGCGCAAGGCCTCCTCCTGGCGCAGCTGGTCGGTCACATCCTGGATCGAACCCGTGAGCGCCGAAACCAGCCCCTTGGCATCGAAGCGGGGGCCGCCGCGGATCACGGCCGTTCGCTCCTCCCCCGAAGCCGTCACGAAGCCGAACACCGCCTCGAAGGACGTCCCCTTGGCGACGGCGTCGGCGATCTTCATCTCCACCGCCCGAGCGTCCGCGGACCTCATGCGCGAGAGGAGGCGTGACAGACCGCTTGCGGGCTCGCCCGTCATCGGTCCAAGAACGCGCTCGGCGCCGGCGGACCAGGTGAGCCTCCCATCCTCCAAGGAGTACTCCCAGTAGCCGAGGTGGGAGAGCTCCGCCGCGCGTGCCAGCCGCTGCTCGCTCTCCCTCAGCCTCCGCTCGCTGATGGCTCGTCCGGCGCTGGCCGCCGCCAGCGTCTGGGAGACCAGCCCGACGAGACCGAGCACCAGGGCCACAGCCAGATGGTCCAGCCAGTCTGCCGCGGGTGACGCCCGGCTGATCGTTTGGGAAACGCCCATCACGCTCGCCAGGAGCAGCATGCCGGCGAAGCCTACCGACGCGCCCACTCCGCCCGTCCGCGAGGCCAGCGCCACACCGACCGGCAAAAGCAGGGTGATCGCTGCCACGGACACCGCCGGCGACTCCTGCGCCAGCCACTCCGCCCCAGCGAAGAGGACCGCCGACAGCACCACCGCTCCGGCGACCATCCAAGCCCCGTCGCTGGCTTGGAGCCTCCTCCGCGCCATCGTCAGGGGAACGACGGCCAGCACCCCCAGCGCGGTCCGTACCGCGCTCAGCGCGAGCTCCTGCCAAGGCCGACCCCAGCAACCGATCAACGACAGCACCGTCGCCGGCGCGGCCACCCACACGGCCACGCTGACCACCTCCCCGGCGTTCAGAAACGGCCTCGACAGCTCCGAGTGCCTAGACAGCATCCAGCGACCCAGCCAGGCCGCGAGGGTCGTCGCTGTTCCGACGGAGAGCGCGGTGCCAACCGGAGCTCCGGCCGCCACCTGGCCGGCGACGACGGCGCACCAGGCTCCCAGCAGCCGACCGGAAACAGCGGGCGAGAGAAACACCAGCGAAAGGCCGAGCGTAGGGTCGAACACGAGGCCCTCGGCCCTGCGCGAGGCAAAGGCCGAGACGCACAGAAGCGCCAACGCGAGCAGGTCCCAACCGACCCGCGCCGAGCCTCCGCGCCTGTCTCTCTCTCGTTTCGAACCCAAAGCCAAGGGCTCCATGCGACCGTCCCTCTCAGAAGGGACGATCCATCACGGTCCTGCGCACTCAAGCATCGAGCAATCGGAGCCGACGGTCCGACTCGCCGGACCGCAGCAGCACCGCCGCCTCCGGCCGAACGTCGCCGCCCGGGTCTTCCTCGGGCCGCCAGAGGTCCCGCATCC
>DPBN01000123.1 GCA_003516955.1 Armatimonadota bacterium
GGGCGGCGTCGCGCGCCGCGCCGAGGTCCTCGATCACGCCGAAGAAGTTCGGGTACTGAACGATGACGCAGGCCGTCTGGTCGTCCACCACCGAGAAGTCGGAGGTCCTGCCGTCGAAGTGCGGGATCTCCACGACCTCGACGTCGACGGCCCAGCAGTAGGTTCGCAGGACCTGGCGCCACACCGGATGCACGGCGGACGAAACGCACACTTTGGGCCTGCCGTTGAGGCCGTGGGCCATGATGGCGGCCTCGGCCATGGCGGTCGCTCCGTCGTACATCGAGGCGTTGGCCATGTCCATGCCGTACAGGTGGGCCACCATCGTTTGGAACTCGTAGATGGCCTGCAGGTAGCCCTGCGACAGCTCCGGCTGGTAGGGGGTGTAGGAGGTCAGGAACTCGCCCCTCGAGACCACGGCGGGAACGGTTGCGGGGATGTAGCGGTCGTACAGGCCTGCGCCGAGGAACCAGAGGGCGTTGGCGGAGGACCGGTTCTGCGCAGCGAGCTGGAAGAAGTGCCGTTGGAGGTGGTACTCGTCCATCGAGGGCGGCAGATCGAGGGGCTCTTTCAGCCTGAGCTCTTCCGGGATGTCCCGGAAGAGCTCGTCGATCGATCCCACCCCGATGGCCGCCAGCATCTCCCGGCGGTCCTCTTCGGTATGGGGGATGTAGGGCATCTTCTCCTCTCTATTCGATCGTCGCGGCGTACTCGTCGGCGGAGAGCAGGCCCTGAGCCTCTCCGCCCACCTCGACCTTGACCATCCAGCCTGCGCCGTAGGGGTCGCTGTTGACGAGCTCCGGCTGGTTGGCCAGCGCCGGATTCACCTCGACGACCTTGCCGGGAACCGGGGAGATCAGCTCGCTGACGGTCTTGACGCTCTCGACCGTTCCGAAGACCTCGTCCTCGGCGAGCGCACGCCCGATCTCGGGGAGCTCGACGTAGACCACGTCGCCCAGCTCGGACTGCGCGAAGTCGGTGATGCCGACCACGGCGACGCCGTTCTCGAAGCGGACCCACTCGTGGGACTTGGTGTACTTGAGTTCAGAAGGGATGTTCATGGAGCGCTCCTTGCCTGGGGCAGATTCGCCAGCATCTTACCTTGGGGTTGGGCAGGTAGGATGGAACGGTCGGTGGTCGGATGAGGGTCGGTTTCGTCACTCTGTTCCCGGAAATGGTGCTGGGCGCGCTGAGGCACGGGGTCCTCGGTCGGGCTGCGGAACGGGGACTGGTGAGCTACGCCGCGGCTGACCCGCGGGACTTCGTCTACGACCGCCATCGGACGGTCGACGACCGGCCCTTCGGCGGGTTCGACGGCATGCTGATCAAGGCCGATCCGGTGGTCGCCGCGGTGCGGTGGCTGAGGCCGCCGCATGGGGCGGCTGTGGTGTTCACCGACCCGACGGGCGACCGCTTCGACCAGCGGGCTGCGGAGGAGCTGTCGCGGAGGCCGGAGGTTGTGTTCGTGTGCGGGCGCTACGAGGGCATCGACGACCGTGCGAGGCTCCTCGTCGGGACGCACACCTTCAGCCTCGGAGACTTCGTGCTGACGGGCGGAGAGATCCCCGCCTTGGCGATGGCCGACGCGGTGGTTCGTCTTCTGCCCGGAGTCGTCGGCTCGGAGGGGAGCCTGCGTCAGGACAGCCACCAGGACGGCCTGTTGAGCGCTCCCCAGTACACCCGTCCGAGGGAGATCGAGGGCTTGGCCGTGCCGGACGAGCTGCTGTCCGGAGACCACCGCGCCGCGAAGCGCTGGCAGAGGGCACAGGCCCTGCGCCTCACCCGCGAGCGAAGGCCGGATCTGTTCTGCAGGGCCCGTCTGGAAAAAGGCGATCTGGACCTGCTACAATAGCCCTTCGGACAGCCAACGTCGGGCATCAGGCCGCCCCGTTGCCGGAGTTTGACCGCCATGTCGAAAGCAGCCATCTTGCAGAGCGTCGTCGCGCCTTGCCTCAAGACCGACCTTCCCGAGATCCGGCCGGGTGACACCGTCCGGGCGCACGTGAAGGTCCGCGAGGCGGGCAAGGAGCGTATCCAGATCTTCGAGGGCGTGGTGATCGCTCTGAAGCACGGGGGCATCGCCGAGACCGTCACCCTGCGCAAGATCAGCAACGGCGTCGGGGTGGAGCGCACGTTCCCTCTGCACTCGCCCAACGTCGCCAAGTTCGAGGTGGTCCGCCACGGCCTCGTTCGCCGGGCTAAGCTCTACTACCTGCGCGAGAAGGTCGGTAAGGAAGCCCGAATTAAAGAGCGCCGCTGATGCCCTTCCGGCAGCTTCTGGCCCAGACCGAAGCCGGGGACCTCGCCACCACCATCGACGCGCTGGCGCGCACCCCGCTGAGCAGGATCCTGATCCTCGTCGCGGTGCTCACCGCCATTCGCCTGCTAGTGCATCGCTACGTTCTGAACACGCCTCCGCACCTGCGCAGCGGGGTGTACCCGATCGTCCGCTTCGTGAACGACACGAGCGACGCGATCATCTACGCGGCGATCCTGGTGTTCCTGCTGCTGCGCCCGTTCGCCATCCAGATGTTTCGGATCCCCTCTGGCTCGATGGTCTTCACGCTGATGGTGAACGACTTCATCGTGGCCAACAAGGCGATCTACCGGTACACCGACCCCAAGGTGGGCGACATCGTGGTGTTCCGTCCGCCCAAGGAGGCCGTGCCGCAGCAGATGCTGGATCGGGACGGCGAGGTGAACGTGGACTTCGTGAAGCGGTGCGTGGGGCTCCCGGGCCAGGTGATCGAGGTGCGGAACAACGTGCTCTACCGCGACGGGAGGCCGGTCGACGAGCCGTACAAGACCTTCACCCTGCAGCTCGGCGTGGACCGCTTCGTCCGCCTGTCTCCCGACGAGGTGGCCGCCCAGCCGGCCTACGACTTCAAGCTGGTCAAGTTCCACGGCCAGTACGTTCCGCTCACCATCCACGGCGACTTTGTGAACGACACCGAGCGTACCGCGCCGGCTTTCCGGGTGGACGACCCTGACACGATGGCCGCGCTCAAGGCCCTTCCGCCGGCGCCGATCCCGCCCGGGCACTACCTGATGATGGGGGACAACCGGAACGGCTCGTTCGACAGCCGAGGCTGGGG
>DPBN01000189.1 GCA_003516955.1 Armatimonadota bacterium
GGCTTGGGGCGGCTTCTCCGCCGAGGGCGACGACTGGCAGGCCGGCGTGCTGGGCTTCCGCAACCTTTGGGAGCTCACCCAGCCCCGACAGTCGCAGTCCACCAAGCGCCTGAGCGACCAGCTGCAGTTCGTGACCGAGACGATGCGCGCCTTCAACGCCGAGATGGTGCGGTTCCTGCGGGAGGAGCTGGGCTGCAAGGCCTTGGTGAACCCCGGCAATTGGACCACCGCCGACAACGTGCGCCTGATGGACGCCGAGCGCTGGTCGTACACCGCCGGGGAGGTGCTGGCCGTCAACCGCTATCTCGGCGGCGTGCACATCGGCCCAAACCAAGGCTGGGCCATCCAGAACGGCGACAAGTTCACCAGCGACAGCGTGCTGCAGGACCCCCTGATCCTGCCGATCAACCTCAAGCAGGTGGTCGGGCACCCGATGCTCGTTACGGAGAGCGCCTGGGTGATGCCCAACGGCAACGCAGCCGAGGGGCCATTCCTGGTGGCCGCCTACTCCTCGCTCGGCGGGGTGGACGGCTACTACTGGTTCGCCGCCGGAGACGACGAGTGGACTCCGCCGCAGTCGGCCAACGGCTACAACCCGAGCCAGCAGAAGTGGACCTTCGGCTATCCGGATATGCTGGGCCAGTTCCCGGCTGCGGCGCTGCTGTACCGCATGGGCTATGTCCGGCGCGGCGAGCCCGTCGTTCGCGAGCAGAGGCCGCTCGAGGACATCTGGTCCGGCACGGTGCCCGTGATCGCCGAGGAGAAGGGGTTCGACCCGAACCGGATGCAGGGCGCCTTCTCCCCCCGAACCAACGTTCCCGGTGGTGTGAACCCGCTGGCGTTCTTCGCCGGGCCGGTGACCGTGGAGTACGGCGGGGAGGCCTCCAAGACCTTCGTGCATCCTTCCCTGAAGACGCTCCTGGACGCCTCGGCCAAGCGGGTACGCAGCGTCACAGGCGAACTGACCCTGGACTACGGCCGCGGCCTCTGCACGCTGGATGCGCCCAAGGCCCAAGGGGTGGTCGGTTGGTTCGCGGGCGTGCAGCAGCCGATCCGGCTTTCGACGGTGGACGTGACCTGCCGAAACCGCTTCGCCTCGATCCTGGTGGTTCCGCTCGACGACCGACCGCTGAGCGAATCCCGGCGGGTGCTGGTGCAGGTCGGCACGCGCTCCCGACCGACCGACTGGCAGGAACGCCCCGCGACCTTCGAGGCCGACGGCAAGCGGTTCGAGGGCTTGGAGGTGGTGAGCTACGGCAAGGCGCCGTGGCGGGTCGAGACGGCGCAGGGCGCGATCTGGGTCCGCAACCCCTCGCTGTCCAAGGCCGAGCTGCTGGACGAGAACGGGATGCGCAAGGGCTCGGTGCCGGTCGCTCGGCAGGGTGCGAGCCTGCGGGTGGAGCTGCCCAAGGGCGCCCTGTACATGGTCCTCGAGGCGGAGGGGAAGTGAACGCCGTGCTGGTCTGCGCAGCTGCGCTGTCCGCCGGGAGGACCCTGTGGGTCGCTCCTCCGCCCGGACCGGAAGGCGACGGGTCACGGGAGCGCCCGTACCGGTCGGTCCATCGCGCGGTGGCCGAGGCCAAGCCCGGTGACGAGGTGGTGTTCCTCGGAGGCCGCTACGCCATGGACGACTTCGTGGTTCTGACCCACCGCGGCGAACCGGGTCGCTGGCTGGTGCTGCGGCCGGAGAAGGGCCAGAAGCCAGTGTTTGACTTCAAGACCGTGCGCCCCGAGCGCCAGCCTTGGACCGGCGGCTTCCACGCCAAGGGCGCCGCCTACGTGCGCTTCGTCGGCCTCGCGGTGGAGAACAGCCACGCCTGCGGGTTCCTGATCAGCGACGGTTGCGAGGCGATCGACGTGGTCGACTGCCGCGTGCGCATGACGTTCATGCCCGGCATCGGCGCGTGGAACAGCAGCCGCGTGCGCATCGTCGGCAACGACGTCAGCCGGGCCAACGATCCGAGCATGAGGCTCTGGGGCAACCCTGAGCACGAGTGCCCGCACGAGGCCATCAGCGTGGCGGGCATCAAGCGGTTCGAGGTCGCATGGAACCGCGTGCACGATTCGGTGAAGGAGGGCATCGACGTCAAGGAGGTTAGTGCGCACGGCGTGGTGCACCACAACCTGGTGGAGGACCTCCATCGCCAGGCCTACTATGCCGACGCATGGTTCGGCCTGCTGGAGGACGTCGAGTTCGTGTCGAACGTCGCCCGGCGCTGCGAATGGGGCCTGGTGATCTCTGTCGAGGGTCGCGCCTCGGAGCTCCGGAACGTCCGCGTGCGACACAACGTGCTGCACGACAACCGCGCCTCCGGGATCTTCTTCGGGCGGTGGGGGACCGACGGACCCCGCAGCGGAATCCGCATCGAGGCGAACACGCTTGCGAGGAACGGACGCCGGGGGCACTGGGCGGGTGCGACCGGGAACATCGACCTCCGCTCGCCGAACGTGCGGGGCGTGGTGGTGGAGCGCAATCTGCTGGTCGGAGGCGCGGGCTTTCAGATCGCCGCGTTCAGCGACGACCCCGCCGTGCTGGCCTCCAAGGAGGTGGTGGTGCGGAACAACCGCATGGATCGGCGGATGCCTTGCCCGGTCGAGGGGAATCCGTACGGGCCGGCGCACGTGCTGGACGGCCAGTCGCCCCAGTTCGGCGAGGTGGGGTTCGAGGATCCCTCCCGTGAGCTGTGGCTACCGAAGGACCCCAGCCTGGACTTCGGCGCGCTGCCCGGCGCCGCCAAGAAGCTGCCCAAGGTTGGGCTGATCCTGGAAGGTTTTCCGCCCTACCGTCCCTCGCGCAGGCTCCACCCGCTGTTCTAGGCGGCCCAGTCAGTCTCGGCCGTTCCACTCGGACGGACGGTCCATCACCCTCCGCCAGGCGGCGATCTTCCGCCAATCCTCGTCGGTGGCGTTCGGGGGATCGAACCGGCTGGGGTCGATGTCGATGTACAGCCTGCGGAACAGAGCCTCGTTGCAATCCGGGTTGGGGACGTTCGCCTGCGCATCGTTTTCCTCCCGCCAGCGGTCGAGCGCGGCGCGCATCGCCTCGACCCGCTCGGGATGCGCGGTGGCGACGTCCTCCCGCTGGCTGACGTCGGTCTCCAGGTCGTACAGCTCCGTTCTGTCCTCGTCGTAGTTCTCCACCAGCATCCAGCGGCCGTCGCGCACGGCGCCGCTCGGACGCCCGCCCTGGTTGGTGTAGTGCGGGAAGTGCCAGAAGATCGGCTCCTCGGGGAACGTTCCCCCCAGCAGACCGGAGGCGAAGCTCCTTCCGTCCAGGCCTTCGGGGGTCGGGGCCCCGACCATCTCCAGCAGCGTAGGGATCCAGCCGGTGTTGTTGACCGGCGGGTCCACCACGCGTCC
>DPBN01000344.1:0-17567 GCA_003516955.1 Armatimonadota bacterium
CGCTCTGTTAAGGAGCTGTGATCGGGCCGGGGCCACCAGGCCCAACGGAGAGTGGCCCGCTCTGCCCGTGCGGTTCAATGATCACCATGGGTAAGTTCAGCCGCAGGGAAGTCTTCGGGATCGGCGCGGCCGGTCTCGCCGCCGCCTATCTGCCGAGCATCGCGCTGGGATCGTCGCAAGGAAGCAAGAAGCGCCCGCGCAACGTGATCTTCTGCGTCTCGGACGGCATGAGCGCGGGGGTTCCTTCCATGCTCGATCAGCTTCTGGAAACCGTGCATGGTCGACCCTCGTTCTGGAAGCGGCTCGCAGGCAACGCGGAGGTGGTCATCGGGGTCCAGAGCACCTGCTCGCTCAGCTCGCTCGTGACGGATTCCTCGGCCGCGAGCAGCGCCTGGGGGAGCGGCCGGAAGATCGTGAACGGCCAGGTGAACGTCTTCCCAGACGGCACGCGGCTGACGCCGCTCTACGAGGTTCTGCGGGATCGGGCGAAGCTGAAAACCGGCTTGGTAACGACCGCCACGATCACCCACGCGACGCCGGCCGGATTCGCCGTCTCGCATCCGTCCCGCGACGAGGAGGCGCAGATCGCGGAGAAGTACCTCTCGCTCGGCGTGGATGTGCTGTTCGGGGGCGGAGACCGATTCTTCAGCCCGGCCCAAAGGAAGGACGGCAGGGACCTCTACGCCGACTTCGCCCGGGCCGGTTACGCCGTCGCAAAGGATCGCTCGTCGATGAACGCGATCCGCCGCGGCTCAAAGGCGCTCGGCGTCTTCTCCAGCTCGCACGTGCCGTATGAGGTGGACCGCCTCAACCAGTCCGGGCTCCTGCGCTCGGTGCCTTCGCTCAAGGAGATGGCGCAGAAGGCCGTCGAGCTGCTTCAGGACGCTCCGAACGGCTTCATCCTGCAGGTGGAGGGCGCCCGCGTGGACCACGCGGCGCACGGAAACGACCCCGCCGGGATCCTCTACGACCAGTGGGCATTCGACGACGCCGTCGAGGCGATGGTCGATTGGGCCCAGAAGCGCGGAGACACCCTGGTGATCGTGACCACGGACCATGGCAACGCCAACCCGGGGCTGATCGGCGCGGGCGACGAGTACTTCGACAGCACCGCCGGTCTGCAGAAGCTGGCCGAGGCGAAGGCGTCCTTCCCGACGCTCCTTCAGCTGGCCGGTGCGAAACCCTCGGCGTCCCAGCTCCAAGACGTGGTGCGAGACAGGCTGGGAATCGGCCTGGCCAGCGAGGAGGCCGCCTTCGTCGCTCGGTCGCTCGCGGGCGACGGCGAACTGCGGAACATCGACTTCTACAAGGGAGCCTCGGCGGCCTTGGCGATGGTTCTGGGGAACCACTACCATATCGGCTGGTCCGGGCCGGCGCACTCCAGCGACTGGACGCCGTTCTTCGCGATCGGCCCCGGGACGGCCGCGTTCGGCGGCGGCTGGTTCGAGAACAACACGGTCTTCGACCGTCTGCTGAAGCTCTACGGCGTGCGGTTCCAGAACCCGCCGCAGATGACGCGCGAGGAGATGCTGCGGCATCTGGGCAGGCAGCGCCAGGCCCTGGGCAGGGCGGTGGCCGACCACTGGCTCGCCTGACCAGAAAGCGACATAATAATGATTATCGGAAAGTAGCGCGAGGCCGGGCGCTCACAGCCAGCGTCCGGTCTCTCTCCGGAATCGCTCGTACCCTTCTCGGAGGATTCTCTCTCGGTGGCGCTCCCAGCGGAGCCGTGCAGACCGAAGGAGGTCGCGAAGCCCTAGGCCGGCGCCCCACCCGGCGGCGAAGACGTACACGAGGAACAGGACGGTCCTCGCGGGCGACCGCAGGTCGTGGTCGAGGATCCAGCCGAACAGAATCGCCAGGCTCCAGATGAGCACGGTCGGCAGGCACCCCAGCGCGAGAACCGCAGCGAGCGCGAACGGGATCAAGATCGGCAACCCGGAGAGAACCTCGGAGGCGAAGAATCGTCGTCTCGGGTCCTTGATCAGCAGGTTCAGGAGGGCTGCGGGGGTCAGGATCGAGCGCCTCATCGGGTTCTGAGCAGGCAGAGGTCTGGGTGCCTGTGCGACGGCCAGCTTACCTGCCCGAACGGCCGGGCGCGAGCGCCGGTACACTTCCGCCGGGATGTTCGACAGTCTGACGCGACGGCTCTCTGGGATCATGGCGGGTCTGCGCCGCAAAGGCAGGCTCTCGGAGAGCGACGTGGCCGAAATGCTTCGCGAGGTCCGGGTGGCTCTGCTCGAGGCCGACGTGAACTTCGACGTCGCCAAGAGGTTCATAGCCCGCGTGCGCGAGAAGGCCGTCGGCGAGGACGTCTTCGGCAGTCTCACGGCCGACCAGACCGTCATCAAGATCGTTCGCGACGAGCTGACGGAGCTTCTCGGTGGCTCTTCCCCATCGCGTTTCCGGTGGGCTTCTTCCCCGCCGACGGTTGTACTCCTCTGCGGCCTTCAAGGATCGGGAAAGACTACGACCGCGGCGAAGCTGGCCAAATGGATGCAGGCTCAGGGCAAGAAGCCGATGCTGGCCGCCTGCGACATCCAGAGGGCTGCGGCGGTGCGCCAGCTGGAGGTTCTCGGCGAGTCGGTCGGCGTGCCGGTCCACACTGGCGCCGCCGGCCAAGACCCCGTGGCGATCGCCCGATCCGCTCTCGAGCGGTGCCGCCACCTTCTGCTGGACGTGCTGATCATCGACACCGCCGGCCGCCTTCAGGTCGACGAGGCGCTGATGAAGGAGCTGGAGGCCATCGTCAAGGCGACCCAGCCGACGGAGGTCCTGCTCGTGGTCGACGCGACGACCGGTCAAGAGGCCGTGAACGTAGCGCGGACCTTCCACGAGCGCGTCGAGCTCACAGGCGCCATCTTCACGAAGCTGGACGGCGACGCGAGGGGCGGCGCGGTGCTCAGCGTTCGGGAGGCGACTGGAGTTCCCGTGCGATTCATCGGCGTGGGCGAGCAGACCTCCGCGTTGGAACCGTTCCACGCCGATCGCATGGCCCAGCGCATCCTGGGCATGGGCGACATCCTCGGCATCATCGAACGGGCCGAGCAGGCCATGGAGGCCGAGGACGTGGAGTCCTTGGAGTCCAAGCTGAAGGGCGGCTCCTTCGACTTCAACGACATGCTGCAACAGTTCCGGATGGTGCGCAAGATGGGGCCGCTGCAGAACGTGCTGAAGATGATCCCCGGGCTGGGCGCCCAAATCCCGGAGGCCGAGCTGAACAAGGTCGACGACCGCCAGCTCAGCCGGATCGAGGCGATCATCTTGAGCATGACCCCCGCCGAGCGCGCGAATCCGGATATAATAAACGGCTCCCGCAGGAAGCGGGTGGCATCCGGATCGGGCACGAGCGTCGAAGAGGTCAACAACCTCGTGCGCCAGCTCTACGAAATGCGGCGGCAGATGAAGCAGCTCGCCAAGCTGCAGAAGAGGCTGGGCAAGCGAGGTAGGAGACGCTGACAGTTCACCCTAGGGAGACACAGAAAGAAGTGGTTAAGATCAGACTGAGGAGAATCGGAACCAAGGGTCGGCCTTTCTACCGCATCGTGGCCGCGGAGAGCTCGATGGGCCGCAACGGTCGCTTCATCGAGGTTCTCGGCTTCTACGATCCCGTCAGCCAGCCCAAGCGCGTCGAGGTGGATGCCGAGCGCGCGCTCCACTGGCTTCGGCACGGCGCGGAGCCGACGGAGACCGTCGGCTACATTCTGAACAAGCAGGGCGTGCTGGAGAGGTTCTTCGAGGAGCGCCCGGAGGCCCGGAAGCGCTACCGGTATCTGGACAAGAGGACGCCCCTCACCGTTCCCTCCGTTTCCGCGCCCGAAAGCGGATCATGAGCTACCGGCCTTTCGTCGAGCTGTTGGTGCGGCAGATCGTGGATGACCCGGAGTCCCTCCAGATTCAGGAGGAGGTCTCCGGCAACACCCGCACGTTCCACATCAAGGTGGCTGAGGACGACGTCGGGCGGCTCATCGGCAAGAACGGGCGCGTCGTATCGGCGGTCCGGGCCTTGGTCAGCGCCGTGGCCGCCAAGAACCGCGAGCGCGCCTTCGTCAAGGTCGAAGCCGCCTGAGCGCATCCCGCATGCCTCGACAGTCCCGGCCATCCGGAGGAGACCGTTCGCACGAAGCGGAAGCCGCTGGCTATCGGCCGATCGGCACCATGGCGGGCGCCTTCGGGGTCCGTGGTCAGGCCAAGGTCGTTCCGCTCACCGAGTTCGCCGAAAGGTTCTCGGTGGGCACGAGAGTCCGGATCGGCGACCTGCAGACCGCCATCGAGGAGGTCCAAGTCCACTCTGGCAAGCTCATCCTCAAGTTCGAAGGCTTGGACACTCCCGAGTCGGTCCGCGAGCTGGGCGGCGTGACCGTGTACGGGCTGGTCCCGGAGCGGCCGGAACTGGAGGAGGGCGAGTACCTCGTTTCGGATCTCATCGGCCTGGAGGCGTTGACGCCCGACGGCCGCTCGCTCGGGACGGTGGAGGAGGTGCTTCCCTTCCCTGCCCACGACGTGCTGAGGATCGGCGAGCTGCTCGTGCCGGCGGTGAAGGAGTTCGTTCTCTCGGTCGACTTGGGCGGCGGGCGCATCACGATCCGTCTTCTGGAAGGCATGGAGACCGAGGGTCCCTGAATGTTCATCGACGAGGCCGAGGTCGAGTTCCGCAGCGGCAGGGGCGGCTCGGGCGCGGTGAGCTTCCACCGGGAGAAGCACGTTCCCCGGGGCGGGCCCAATGGAGCGGACGGGGGCCGCGGCGGCGACGTCATCCTGGTGGCCGACAGGGGCAAGCGCACCCTGTATGACTTTCGCCTCCTGTCCAAGTACGCCGCGGAGGACGGAGGACACGCGTCCGGCAACAAGAAGGGCCGCAACGGGCGCCACGTGATCGTCAAGGTTCCCGTGGGGACCGTGATCACGGACCTCGACACGGGCCAGCCGATCGGCGACCTGAAGGCGCACGGCCAGCGGTTCGTCGTTTGCAAGGGCGGGCGAGGGGGCTTCGGCAACCTGCACTACGTCAGCAGCGTCCGCCAGGTGCCCAATTTCGCCGAGAAAGGCGAGCCGGGAAGGCGGGTTCGGGCCAGGCTCGAGCTCAAGCTGCTGGCGGACGTCGGTCTCATCGGTCTTCCGAACGCCGGCAAGAGCACGCTGATCTCGGCGATCAGCGCGGCTCGGCCGAAGATCGCCGACTATCCATTCACCACGATCATCCCCAACCTCGGGGTGGTGCGTCTGGAGGACCGTAGCTTCGTCGTGGCCGACCTGCCGGGCCTCATCCCCGGCGCGTCCGAGGGCAAGGGTCTCGGGCACCGGTTTCTCAAGCACGCGGAGCGGTGCAAGGTTCTGGTCCACGTGGTGGACTGCCTGCCGGTCGACGGGTCTTCGCCTCTGCAGAACTTCGAGGAGATCGAGCGCGAGCTGGAGCGGTACGACGCGCAGCTGTACTCGCGCCCGAGGCTCGTGGCCGTCAACAAGTCGGACCTCCTGCCGCCGGACCAGTTCCAGAGCGTTCTCCGACCGTTCGAGGAGCGCGGTTTGCGCGTGTTCGGCATCTCCGCGGCCGCCGGCCACGGACTCGAATCGCTTCTCTACGCCATGGCGGAGCACGTGTTCGCCAAAACTGAAGAAGACGAGGCGCCGCCCACGGTCGTGCTTGCGGGAACCGAGCGCGATCGCGAGGCCACCTGGGAGGTTGTTCAGGCGGAGGACGGTCTGTTCGTTGTGAGCGGCGAGACCGTGGAGCGGATGGTCGCCATGACGGACTTGGAGAATAGGGACGCCCTCCGGCACCTCCACCGCAGGTTGGAGAAGCTCGGTGTGATCGAGCGCCTTCGTGAGCTGGGATGCTCCGAGGGCGATTCCGTGCAGATTGGCGACTGGGAGTTCGCCTTTACGGACGAAGCATGAAGACTGGAGTTCTCGGCGGAACGTTCGATCCGCCCCACATCGGCCATTTGGCTGTCGCGGAGGCTGCCATCCAGCATCTCGGGCTGGACGAGGTGCTGTTCGTTCCGGCCAACCGGAGTCCGTTCAAGCGCACCCGACCACAGACCCCGGCGCGGCAGAGGGTCGAGATGCTGGAGCTGCTGCTGCAGGGCCGCCCGCAGATGGCGGTCTGCGACATCGAAGTGGAACGGGGCGGCGTGAGCTACACCGTCGAGACCCTCGCCGATCTGACCTTCGCCCGGCCCGGCGAGTACTGGCTGCTCCTCGGCTCGGACGCTCTTCTGGGGTTCCGCCAGTGGAAGAACCCTGAGAAGATCGTTCGGTACGCGCGCATCGGCGCGGTGCCGCGCGACTTCCGAGCCAGAGAGGAGCTTCTGGCTCTCCTGCCGCCGGACATCGCCGAACGCGTGGACTTCATCCCTATGGAGCCGGTTCCGATCTCGTCGTCGGAGTTGCGAGAGCGAGCCGCGAACGGCTTGTCGCTTCAGCCCTGGGTGCCGGCGGAACTTCAACGTTACATCCGCGAGCACCGTCTGTATCAGTAGACACTCAGCATGACTTCAACGGAAAAAGCAGAGGCCATCGTCAGGGTCGCGGAGGACGCCAAGGCGGAGCGGATCGAGACCTTGGACGTGCGGGAGAAGACCTCCATCGCCGACTTCTTCGTCGTTTGCTCCGCGAACAACGACCGGCACGTCTCGGCGATCGCCGAGAGGGTCGAGGAGAAGCTGCGGCAACTCGCCGCCCGGCCACTGAGGACGGAGGGCGAGGGATCCGGCTGGGTGCTGATGGACTTCGGCGACGTCGTCTTTCACATCATGCGCGAGGAGCAGCGCCAGTTCTACGACCTGGAGACCCTATGGAAGACCCTCCAGCGAGACCCGAACCTGATCTGAGAGCCTCCGAGGAGGCGGAACGCCTCGTTCGGCAAGCCAGGCTCGCGCAGACGCGCGGGCAGAGCCAGACTGCGGCCGACCTCTACCGACAGGCCGCGGCGGCGGCGCCGGACGACGCCCCCCTGCTCGCCACGGTGGGAGAGGGCCTGCTGGAGCTTAGGCGGGTGCAGGAGGCGAAACAGCTGCTCGAGAAGGCCAAGGCTCTCGCGCCGAACGACGCCAACGTGGAACGGGCGTTCGCAAAGGCCGTCCTTGCGGCTGCTTTGGGCGAATGGGGCGGCTTCCCCGGCGGGGCGCCGGGCATCGACTACGCTTCGGCGAAGTCGGCGACGCTGCTCACGTTGCTCGTCCCCGGACTTGGACAGCTGGTCGTCGGGCAGACCTCCAAGGGCCTCCTGCTCGGTGGTGGCTGGCTGCTGTGCCTCGTGGCGGCGGTGCTCGTGCCCAACGGCGTCTCGGGGTTGCTTCGAATGGTGATGGGCCAGCTCTCCGCGGACATCAACCTCGCCGTGCTGCTGCCCCTCGCCGGCATGTTCGTCTTCTGGCTGGCCGCCGTCTACGACATGAACGCCCAGGCCAAGAAGGCCAAACCCGATCGGCGCGAGAGGCCCAAGCCGCCGGTCGACCTGCCGTTCGAGTGAGCCCTCACTCCGCTTCGGACAGCCGGCGGCGGGTTTCCCGCAGCTCTCGGATGAGCTCCTGCTGGGAGGCCGTCGCCGTCAGGTCCGACCTCGTCCGCTCCACGACGGCCCGCAGGGCGTCGCACGTGCGGCGCAGGCCGCCGGTCATCGAGTCTGGAAAGTCGAACGTGATCAGCTCGTCGTAGACTGCCTCCATGGCTCCGAGCAGCCCCTCGGCGACGTCCAGATGCCCCCTGCGCATCTCGTCCAGGGCGAAGCGGCGGCACTCGCTGGCCGCTTCTCCCACGCCGTTGAGGTAGCTCATGGCCATGGCTCCCAGCTCTCCGGGATCGGGAAGCGGGAGGCCCCGGACCATGGCCAGAACGCACGCCGCCTCGACCATCTCCTTCTCGGCGTCGTGGAGGAAGCCCGCATGCATCACGCTCGGAAACGGAGCCAGGGCGGCACGGGCTTCCGTGGCGATCCGCTTGGCCTCCACGAGCAGCCTCTCGGCCTCGTCGAACTGGTGCCGGTGCACGTGGCGGATGCACTTCGCCGAGGTCTGGATCAGCGTTCGGCACTTCGCCAGCCCAACCTCTCGCGCTTCGTGCATCCGCTCGGCCGAAGCCCTCAGATCGCGGGCGATCGACTCCCAAGACGACAACCACTGCACCTCAGCCATGGATCACTCCCTCCCGTTGCAGACTGCAGAACTCCCGTTCCGGAACCACCCCGTCTCCCAGGATCACGTGGTCCAGCAAGGGGATGTCCAGCAGCTCGCCCACCTGAACCAGCTGCCGCGTGACCGCGATGTCCTCCCTGCTCGGCGTCGGATCGCCGCTCGGATGGTTGTGGACGGCGATGATGCTGGCGGCTCCGTCGCGGATGGCCTCGCGGAACACCTCCCGAGGACTCACGATGGACGCCGTCAGCGAGCCGATGTGCACCACCGTCGTGCGCAACACCGAGTTCTTCGCATCCAGGAGCACCACGCCGAAGTGCTCCTTCTTCTCGTTCCTGAGGTGCTGGAACAGGTGCGCGACGTCCTCGGGACCCTCGATGGAGTTCGCCATGCCCTTGTTCGCGGTGGCCAAGCGCCGGCCGATCTCCATCCACGCCAGGCAGCGCCAAGCCTCGAAGGCGGACATCCCTTGGCCTTGGAGCTCGGCCGCCGAGATGTCCCGCACGCGAATCCAGGAGGCCCCGGAGCCGACGATCCTCCTGGCCTCGGCCTCAGCCAGCTCGAGGTCGGCCTCCCTCTTTGCGAGCCCGACAGCGAGCAGGTCGTGGATGGAGGCGGAGGAGGCTCCGGCGAGGGTCAGGCGGGCGAAGGCGTTGGCGGTAGGGTCCACTCTCAGACCTCTCCCGGCTCTCTCCACACGCCGTCCGCCTTCAGCAGGGCAATGAGCTCCTCCACCCCGCGCTCCTGCGGGATGTTGTTCTTCACCACCTCTTTCTTGCGGTACAGCGTGATCATCCCGCCGGACCGCCCGACGTAGCCGTAGTCCGCGTCGGCCATCTCGCCAGGACCGTTGACGATGCACCCCATGACCGCGATGTCGAGGCCCACCAGGTGCTTGGTGGCCTCGCGCACCTCGTGGAGCACGGTCGGCAGGTCGAACTTGGTCCTGCCGCACGACGGACAGGCGATGTACTCCACCTTGGTCTTCCGCAGACCCAACGCCTGCAGGATGTCGTAGCAGACGGGAATTTCGCGGATCGGATCCTCGGAGAGCGAAACGCGGATCGTGTCGCCGATCCCCTCCAGCAGCAGCGTGGCGATGCCGGCGGTCGACTTGATCCGCGCGTACTCCCCGTCTCCGGCCTCGGTCACGCCGAGGTGGATGGGATAGTCCATGCCCTCCTCGCCCATCCGCTGGACCAGCAGGCGGTTGGCGGCCACCATGATGGGCACGCGGGACGCCTTCGCGGAGATGTTGATGTTGCGGAAGCCGAGCTTCTCGCAGATCCGCACGTATTCCAGGGCGCTCTCCACCATGCCGTTCGGCGTGTCCCCATAGGTCGCGAGGATGCGGGGGGACAGGGAGCCGTGGTTGACCCCAATGCGCAGCGCCCGGTCGTGCCGCAAAAGCGCTTCGATGACCGGCGCCAGCGACTCCTCGATCGCCTCGAGCTCCTCTCGCTGGTCCCCGGGGGTGTACTCTTCCTTCGCCTCCTTCCGGAACACGAACAGGCCCGGGTTCAGGCGCACCTCGTCCACGTGCTTCGCGGCCTCGATCGCGATGGCGCTGCCCTGGTGGTGGACGTCGGCCGTCAGCGGAACGTCCTGATGCCTTTCCCGAACCTTCGCCCGGATCTCCTCCAGGCACTGCGCCTCACCGAGGTTCGGCGTTGTAACGCGGACCAGCTCGCAACCGGCCCGATGCAGGGCGATGATCTGCTCCACGCAAGCCTCGACGTTCCGAGTCTCCTCGGTGACCATGGACTGGACCAGCACCGGAAGCGATCCGCCCATCGCCACGCTGCCAACGCGAACGACTCTCGTCTTGCGCCGGGGAACGAACGGGGTGGGGACACTCATCGCGGGAAGGATCTCCTTGGGACCGCCCTCATTTTGCCACGGCGCGGCGTCGTCCGCGCGGACCTCGCGGGCATCAGTAGAACAGGAACACCCACCAGTTCTTCATCGGCCGGCCTTCATCGTCCTTCGCCTTGTTCCGGTATCCGGGCACGTTCTGGCGCCAGTAGACCAGCCACCGGCCCATGCAGTCCGGCGCCAGCTCGGCATAGCGGCGCAGCACTTCGCTGGTCCAAGGCTTGGCCAAGTCCTTTCCGCCGGGTCCGGAGCCGCAGCGCCAATCCTCGATGGTCGACATCACGGGCTCCTCGTTCGCTTGGTCGTAGTGGCGCCTTCCGTTCGGTGGAAAGTGCACGTTGCCGCCCGCCGCAACGTAGTTCTCCAGGCGCCAAGTGCGCTCGCCGTCCGTCACGACGGCCGTGTGGGGGTCGGGATAGGAGATTCCCTTCCCCTCGCCCCAGAGGGGATAGTAGCTCTCGAACGGCAACCCGTAGCGCTTGTCCAGATCGAACATCGCGTACTCGTGGAAGTACTTCGTGAAGTACGGGATCGCTCGGCTGTGCGCGAGTCCTTCGAATGAGTGCGCCAGGTTCTCCATGCCGCAGCCGATGCCTCTGGTTTCGTTGAGGCAGTTGATTCGAACCGGTCTTCCGGTCCACTTCTGATCGGGGTCGCCGCCGTTGCCCGCCTGCACGACCTTGCCGGGAATCTTGCGGAACTTCTCGTCGTACGCGTTCTTCATCTCGACGCACTCGAGGCAACGGAAGTCGTTCGTCGGAGCCGCCGTGAACCAGACCTCGTGCACGAAGCCCCGATCGATCAGCTCGTCGAGCCTGAGGAAGCGACTGGGGCTCTTCGGGTCCCGCACCCCGATCGCTCGGGCGAACCGGTCGCTGAAGAAGCCGCCGTAGTCGCAGTTGATCCCCTGCTCCACTCCGGCCTTGACCGGCGCCCACCGAGAGTTTCCGGTCTTGCGGTCCGGATCGCGCAGGTCCACGTACCGCCACACCTGGTACTCGAGGAACGCCGGCGCCGAGGGTTCCTTGTACCCGTGGTAGCGGCTGCTTTCCTTCAGGGCGGCCATCAGTTCCGTGAACAGGCGCATCGGTTTGGACGGCTCGACCTGGTTCGAGAAGTTGATCAGGAGCAGCCTCGGGCGCATGAGCCGAATGCGGTCGTGGTTGCGCGGGATCCAGGCGTCCCCGTTCGCGGGGCTCACTCGGTTCGGCCACACGGTTGTGTCGGCCGGATCTTGGAGCGGCCTCGGCGTTCCATCCGGGTTGAAGTTCGCCTCCCAAGAGGGGCCCGCGGCCACGGCCATGGCTAGGCAGAGTGTCGCGATCATCGTCTGCAGTCTACGCCGTTCGGGGCACAGCGTCCAGGCGAAACGAACGCGGGTCCGCGTCCCGTGGGGAGCGGACCCGCGAACGGTCTCGGCCTTCGGTTCAGCGCTGCGAGGGTGGCGCGCCGGCCGGCCCGCCGCCGTACGACGGCGACCATGGCCTCGGCTTCACCGTGGGCGCCTGCGCCGGCTTGAACACCAGCTGGTAGACCACAGCCGCCACGATGACGACCGCTACGGCGATGATGACGATCGCAGCCTTCGGACTGATCTCCTTCCGCATCCGCCTCACTCCGTCGCAGACCACCACGTGCCCCAGTAGTGCAGAACGCGCGGGGTCAGGTAGTGCTCGGACCAAGGGTTGTTGGGCGTGTAGTCGCCACGGCTGGATTTCTCAGCCCACCACTGGTAGGTCTGGGCATCGCAGTCGTTGTTCGGAGCCACGTAGATCATGCCCTTCGCGATGCCGGCGTGCCCATCCATGTAGCCGCTCGGCAGGCCGCCGTTGTGCCACTCGAACGCCGCCTTGCCGGGAGCCTGGGGGTCGTCCCAGCGGCCGCCGCTCTTCTGGTAGCAGGAAGGCTGAGTCTCGGTGAAGAAGGGCATCCCCATCGGGTCCGGCCCCTTGGCCGAGGCCAGCATCATCAGCTCGGAGACGTACTCCTGGGCGCTGATCACCCGAGGCGGACGCGGCCAGACGGCGCAGTACATCATCCCACCGTTCGACCAGCCGAGCGTGCCGGCGGCCGTCCAGTCTCCCCAGTATCGGTCGCCGGGCATGGGCCGGCCGCCCACGAAGTTGGGAATCGGCTCGGACATGTCCCAAGCGAGGTCGATGCTCTTCGTGTAGGGATACAGCTTCTGGATGGCGTAGGCGCCGTGGATGCCGTCTCCGTACACCCATGCTCCGTCCTGCCAAGTGGGAATGACGCCGTCGTCGTTGTCGTTGGCGTACATGATCACGCCAAGCACGTTCTGCTTGAGGTTCGAAAGGGTCCCGGTCCGCTTGGCGGCCTGCTTGGCCTGCGCGAACACCGGGAACAGGATGGCGGCGAGGATCGCGATGATGGCGATCACGACCAAGAGTTCAATGAGCGTGAAGCCTCGGCGAGCGGTGCAACGTCGCATGGTTCCTCCTCGAAGGTGCCGGGATCGCTTACCCGACACCATCAATATAACACAACCTGAATAAATATGCAACCACATTTGCGGCTCTTGCTGAAACCACACGGAGTTCCTCTGGGGTAAACAAACCTGCGGGGTGCACCGCCATGTCTCAGGGTCCTCTCGCCAACATCGCCCGCATCGTCGACGCCAAATCCCGCCGCATCTCCTCCTTCGACCGAACAGGCGGCAACGCCGACGCCGTGTCCATTCCCAAGGGTGAATGCAGAACGATCGCAGAGATCGCCGGCGCGGGGATCATCCGCCACATTGGGATCACCATCGCCTGCGACGACCCGCTCCACCGGCGGAACCTCGTTCTGCGGTGCTACTGGGATGGGTGCGAGCATCCCAGCGTCGAGTCGCCCATCGGGGACTTCTTCGGGCAGGGGTGGGGAATGAAGTACAACTTCGTCTCGCTTCCCTTGGCGGCCGCTCCCCGAGACGGGAACGCCCTCGTGAGCTACTTCCCGATGCCTTTCGGCCAAGGCGCCCGCATCACGGTCGAGAACCAAGGAACGCACGACGTGTCCGCGTTCTACTACTACGTGGATTACGAGGAACACCCCAGCATCCCCGAGGACATGGGCCGATTCCACGCTTGGTACCACCAGGAGCTCACGAGTCCGGAAAGCGCCACCGGCGATGTGGAGAACGAGTGGGCGGTGTTCGGCCCCTTCGCGAACAACCCATCGGACGAGCGGAACTACCTCTTCTGCGAGTGCGAGGGCAAGGGGCACTTCGTGGGCGTGAACTACTACATCAACTGCCCGAGCCCGATCTGGTACGGGGAGGGCGACGACATGTTCCTCGTCGACGGCGAGCCTTGGCCGGGCAGCGCCCACGGGACCGGCACCGAGGACTACTTCAACCAAAGCTGGAGCCCGGACGAGCACTACCTGCACCCGTACTTCGGCACCGCCAGGGCGCCCGGCAGAGGCAACGATTCGGCGCGCTTCGGGTGGCTCGGTCGCACGCACGTGTACCGGTTCCACTTGGAGGATCCCATCCGGTTCCAGCGGTCGCTCCGCGCCAGCATCGAGCACGGGCACGCGAACAACCTCACTCTGGAGCTGGCCAGCGTAGCCTACTGGTATCAGACCATGCCCGGACGGCCCTTCCCTCCCCTGCCTTCCCCCGAGGAGCGCAGGCCGCTGCCGGAGATCGGCGTGGTCGAGGTTCATCGATGGCGCGACGCCTGGAGGAAGGCGATGGGCGGCGGACGCTTGTTCGGCCACGAGCGCTGACCCGCAGGGCGATTGCAGGAAGCGCCGAACCCCGTGCAGAATCGTCCTGCTGTGGGTTTGCTCGTTGACGGCCTGATCATCGTTCTCTACTTCGTCGCGATCGTCTCCATCGGCCTGTACATGGGCCGCCGGGAGCGCAGTCTCAGCGACTTCGCCCTGGGCGGCCGGCAGGTGCCGTGGTGGGCCGTGATGGCCTCCATCATCGCGGCCGAGACCAGCGCCGCCACCTTCCTCGGAGCCCCCGGGGAGGGCTACGACAAACGCAGTCTGGCCTACGTGCAACTCGTGTTCGGCGTGATCCTGGGGCGGTGGCTGGTCGCGGGGATCTTCCTCAAGCCCTACTATCAGTTCAAAGTCTACACCGTCTACGACTACCTCGCGGTGCGCTTCGGCCCTCTCTCGAGGAAGTACGTCTCCGCGCTCTTCCTGATCATGCGCACTCTGGCTTCTGGCACCCGACTGTTCGTGCCGTCGCTGGTGATGGTGCTGGCGTGGCAGCTGTTCGTCCAGGGCAAGGACGTGCACTTCACGCAGGGCGCGGTCTCTTCCGTGACCCCCTACCTCGTCGCCATCGTGGCGCTGACGATCGCCACATGCATCTACACGGCCATCGGGGGCATCAAGGCCGTCATCTGGACGGACGTTATCCAGGCGACGCTGATGTTCGGCAGCGCGCTCGTAGCGATCGGAACCCTTCTCTGGCACATCGGCGGCTGGCAGGCCTTTCTCGACGCGGTGCCGCAGATGCGCACCCTGCAGGGGTATTTCGTCAGCGGCTTCGAACCCGAACGGATTCAGGCCTACATGAAGGAGCACCACGTCTCCGTCATGAACGCTTGGCACTATGTGAAGCTGATCCTCTGGAGCGACTACACGCTCTTCTCGGCGCTCATCGGTGCGACGGTCGGCAACATGGCCGCGTTCGGAACCGACCAGGACATGGTGCAGAGGCTGCTCACCTCGGAGACCCACCGGAAGGCCAAGAAGAGCCTGATGACCGCGGCCATCATGGACCTACCGATCGCGGCGGCGTTCACCTTCATCGGCATCCTGCTTTACGCCTACTACCAGAAGGATCCGACGTACAAGCCGGACGCCACGGCCGACGTCTTCGGGTCCTACATCCTCAACGTGATGCCGATCGGCGTGCGCGGCTTCGTGCTGGCAGGCGTTTTCGCGACGGCCATGGGCTCGCTCTCCGCCGCGCTCAACGCCCTGGCCACCAGCGCCACGAACGACTGGTACCTGGGACGCTTCAAGGGCAAGTCCGAGGGCCACTACGTGGGAGCCGCCCGGTTCTTCACGGTGCTGTTCGCGATCCTGATGATCGTCGTCGCGGGAGTGTTCGCCTACGCCAAGGTGAACCACCCGGAGGTGCGGATCATCCCGGTCGTGCTGGGCATCGCCGGCTTCATCCTCGGCCCGATGCTGGGCGTCTTCCTGCTGGGGATGCTGACCAAGAACCGTGGATCGGACCGGGGCAACCTGATCGCCGTCACCTGCGGCCTGTTCGCAACGGTCGTCTTGGGCGAGATGCACATCATGGTCGCCAACACGGTCGCCCCGTGGTTCGGCTACACGGGCGAGTTCGTGCGGCCGGATTGGCTCCCGAAGGTCTCCTTCACGTGGTTCGCCTTGGTCGGGGCGGTGGTGGTGTTCCTCGTAGGGTTGCTGTTCCGCACGCCGGAGCCCGTGCTCCAGGAGGCGGAGAGGCGGCTGAAGCAGGCGGAAGCCGGGGACGATCGCCCGCTCGACCTTCGGGACTGAGTCACGTGGAAGGCGGGAGGGCGGCGCTTCGGTGCGCCACCCTCCCACCGCTTTCATGGCTGGGCTGTGGCCCGCGCCGCCCGACGCTCGTCGCGCGACCGCATCATGAAGTACAGGACCGGAACCGCGACGCGGGAGAGCAGCGTTGATGCGATCTCTCCGGCCATCAGCGAGATCGCCAGGCCCTGGAAGATCGGGTCGAAGAGGATCACAAAGGATCCGACGATCACCGCGGCGGCCGTCAGGAGCATCGGCCGGAAGCGCGTCGCGCCGGCGTCGATCACCGCCTCGTCGAGGGGCAGACCCTGTCGCCGCCTCAGCTCGATGAAGTCGACCAGAATGATCGAGTTGCGGACGATGATTCCCGCACCCGCGATGAACCCGATCATGGACGTCGCGGTGAAGAACGCGCCCATCAGCGCGTGCCCCGGCAGGATGCCGACCAACGTCAGCGGGATCGGGGCCATGATCACCAGCGGGGTGCGGAAGTCCTGGAACCATGCCACCACGAGGATGTAGATGAGGATCAGCACCACCGCGAAGGCGATCCCGAGGTCTCGGAACACCTCGTAGGTGATGTGCCACTCCCCGTCCCACTTCATCTGCGGCGTCTCGGTGGTGAACGGCTGGTGCGTGCTCAGAATGTTCAGCTTGACGCCGTCTCCGAAGCGCAGCTGGTCCAGCTTCTTGTTCATCGCGAGGATCGCATACACGGGGCTCTCCTGCCTGCCGACCACGTCGCCGGTGACGTACACCACCGGCTGCAGGTTCTTGTGATAGATCGCTGTTTCACCGGGGACCTCCACCGGTCGCGCCAGCTCCCTGAGCGGAACCGCCCGCCCGCTGCGCGAGGCGATGGTGACCTGGTCCAGCTCGTTGAGGGCCGACCGGGACTCCCGCGGCAGACGGATCACCACCGGCACGTCCTCGTAGCTTCCCTCGTCGTGCAGCAGCCCGAGCTGCAGGCCGCCCAACGCCGCGCGGATGGCGCGGTTGATGGACGACACGTCCACGCCGGCCAGCGCCGCCTTCTCCCGATCGACCACGAACCGGTAGGTGGGTTGCGGATCGTCGACGTACCAGTCCACGTCCGTGACGCCCTCGGTGGTGGAGAAGATCTCCTTCACCTTCCGCGCCGTCTCCAGACGCTGCTCGAGCGTCGGCCCGTAGACCTCGGCCACGAGGGTCTGGAGCACGGGCGGGCCGGGCGGCACTTCGGCCACCTTCGCGCGGATTCCCCATTCCTTGGCGATTCGTGCGATCTCAGGCCGGATTCGCTTCACGATGTCGTGGCTCTGCGCTTTCCGCTCGCCCTTGCCGACCAGGTTGACCTGAATGTCGGCTTGGTAGCTCTGCGACCGCATGAAGTAGTGGCGCACCAATCCGTTGAAGTTGAACGGGCTGGCCGTCCCCACGTAGAGCTGGTAGTCTTCGACCTCCGGAATGGTGGCAACGTAGTCCGCCAGAGCCTTGGTGGCGGCGGCCGTTCGCTCCAGCGTGGTGCCGTTCGGCATGTCCACGATGATCTGGAACTCGTTCTTGTTGTCGAACGGCAGCATCTTCACCGTCACGACCTTCAGCAGAACCAGCGACATGGACGCCAGGAGGAGCACCACCACGCCAATCAGGAAGCTCCATCGCACCTTGGCGTTGTGCAGAAGCGGGTTCATGGCTGCCTTGTAGACCCGGGTCATCCAATCGTCCTGGCCCTCGTGGTGGTGGCCCGAGTCCGACTTCAGGATCCGCACGGCCGCCCATGGCGTCACGATGAACGCGATCAGAAGCGAGAAGATCATCGCCGCCGAGGCGCCCACGGGGATCGGCCTCATGTAGGGCCCCATCAGGCCGCCGACGAACGCCATCGGCAGAATCGCCGCGATGACCGTGAACGTCGCCAGGATCGTCGGGTTGCCAACCTCGTCGACGGCCAGCACCGCGGTCCGGATGGTCGACTCCCTCTGAGCCGTGGGCATCCTGTAGTGGCGCACGATGTTCTCCACCACGACGATCGCGTCGTCCACGAGGATGCCGATCGAGAAGATCAGCGCGAACAGG
>DPBN01000344.1:17673-17847 GCA_003516955.1 Armatimonadota bacterium
GGTGATCCGGTTCAGCGTGTAGCCGTACAGGTAGAAGACCAGCAGCGTGAGGGCCAGAGTCACCGGGATCGCGACGAGAACGACGAGCGACTCCCTCCGGCCCAGCGCGATGGCGATCAGCAGGGTGACCGACACCACCGCGATCATCATGTGGTACAGCAGCTCTCCGGCCTT
>DPBN01000118.1 GCA_003516955.1 Armatimonadota bacterium
CAGACGCCGCAGGTGTCCGCCCAGCTCGACGCGGCTCTGACCTACCGCAGCGTGTCCGGCGGCGACACGACGGTCAGGAGCTACGACTCCCTCTCCCGGCCGAGCACCGTCCGGCTCTCCCTCGCGCTGGAGACGGGATGGAACCTGGTGGTGCGCGAGCGCTTCGAGAAGCTGCCGAACGACCCCGACTCCGAGGCCATGCTCGAGTACTACCTGGAGGACCCGGGACTCTGGAGGGTCGGCAAGCAGGCGCTGCCGTTCGGCTCCGGATTCCTGTGTCCGATGTACGCCAAGGCCGCGGCGGGGTTCTTCCCCCTTCCGCTGGGTGGCGTTCCCGTGGCCGCCGCGCTCGTGGACGACGGCGGCGGCAGACCGCAAGGGGTGGTGGCGCGCGCGGGTCGAACCGTGGGGCTGAGCGTCGGGGTCGGGCGCTATCTGGGCGTCGGCTCCCAGACCTTGGCCGTTTTCCGACATCCCGACGAGGCCTTGGGACGGGGGCGCGGATACCGCTCGGCGCTCGCCCTGGACGCGGCCCGGAAGTTCGGGGTTTGGCGCGTCGGCATCGAGCACGCGCGCCTGTGGGAGGGCGAGACGGAGGCCGACCGGACCGTGGACGCGACCGACGTCTGGGCGAGGCTCGAGCCGTCCCGCTACCGGGCGCTCCTGTTGGGCTACACGCGGGAGTGGAACGCCGGCACCGAGGTGTTCCGGGCGGGAGGCTCGTTCCTAGTCGTGCGCAACGTGTGGTTCGAGCCGCTCGTAAGGTACCGAGACGGCAGGTTCCAAGACCTCGGCCTGACGATGCGGGTGAAGCTGTGAGCGGATCGGGCAAGCTCCTGTCGGCGTGGATCGCGCTCTTCGCGGTCGGTCTGGCCGTTGCGGTCCTCGCGAACCCTCCCTTGGGCATCCTGATGGCGGTGGCCGGGATCGCCGGGGCGTTCGCGGCGTCCATCCGTGTTCGGGCCGGGCAGGAAGGTTCAGACCCGCTCGAGCAGGCGCGGCCCGAGGACAGGGCGGCCCTGCGCAAGCTCCAGCGGATGCGCGACGACATCGAGCGGATCGTTCGGCCAGTCGGGGGCCAGGCCTCCCCCGCGCTGAAGGTCGTCGGAGAGGAGGCGCTTCAGGAGGCCGACCGAATCCTGCGTCAGGCGGCGGCGCTGCTGGGCGCCAAGAGGGAGCTGAAGCGGATCGAGCAGGGCCGCTACGAGGCCGAGCGCGAGGCCTGTAGGCTGGAGGAGCGGCTCGCGACGGCCGGCGAAGCCGAGAAGGGGGCACTGACTTCCGCCCTCGAGGCCCGACGCGCCCAGGCAGACCGATACGCCGAGGTCTCGGCCCGCATCGAGTCGATCGCGGCCTCCTTGGACCAAGCCGAGCTGGCTCTCGGCGAGATCAAGGCCCGGCTCGCGACGGCCGCCACGACCGGCACGCCCGCCGAGGAGGAGTCCCTGAGAGAGACGCTCGGGCGGGTGAAGGCCTTGGGACAGAGCCTCGACGAGGCCACAGCCTGGATGGAGCAACAACCATGAGCACCACAGACCGCGCCTACCGGATCCTCAAGGGGTACGTGTCCCGAGAGTGGGACCGTGTGAAGGGCCTCGAGCGCCTTCTCGCCGAGCAGGAGCTGGAGCAGCCGCCGGGAGACGCCGTCTCGGTCGAGCGTTCCGCCGGGTCCGAGGCCTCCGTCATCGGCGACCCGAAGGCCCAGGCGCGACGCATCCTCGGCGTGTCGCCCGAGGCCCCGTTCCGAGAGATCCACCAGGCCTTCGCGCGGCTCAGCCGGCGCGCCGACCCGAAGAACTTCCCCGAGGGATCGGAGGAGGCCGCCATCGCCGCGCGCCTCCAGCAGAAGGTTCAGTGGGCCTACCGCGTGCTCTCCGAGGGCGTGGACGAGCGCGAGAAGAGGTTCGGATCGCTCGAGATCGACTAGTCCCTCTTGGGCTTGGGCATCGGGGGCGGAAAGCCCTCCGGAAGGACGAACTCGCCCCGGTTCGGAAGCTTGAGGTCCGGCAGGTCCTCGTCGGTGTTGGCGATCGGCACCCACCAGTTGTTGTAGCCATACCTGGTGAACCCCGGAAACTTGGGGACCCGCTCCAGAATCCACTTCATGTAGCCGAACTGGTTGTTGCCCCACTCGGCAGAGGACACGATGCGGGGCTTGCCGCGCAGGTCCGGGAAGTTCGCCCAGTTGTCCGCCCAGCTCAGAACGCGCCGGGGGTTGTTGTAGTCGTAGCCGCTCTGGCCGTTCGGAGGCACGTGGCAGTTGCCCACCATGCTCGGCGTCCCCGGGTGGTCCAGCTCCAGCCAGGAGAACACGTTCCAAGGGTCGCGCTCACCGAACGTCTCCCAGATTCCGTCGGCGTAGGCCAGGGCCGCCATGCTCTCGATGCGGTGCACGTAGGAGTGGATCATGTTGTCGGCGCCGACCTCGTAGTTGAAGCCCATCACCCAGAAGGTCCGCCCGATCTCCGGCGGGATGTCGTAGGGGCGGTAGAACCAAGGGTTGTCGGTCGGCGCGAAGCGGGCGTAGCGGTTCGGGATGTACATGGCGAACTCGTCCCAAGCCATGCCGCCCGCGCCCCACAGCCACACTTCGCGGATGTCCTCCTTGCGGATGCGGTCCAGGAGCCCCGTCTCCTCCAGCACGGCGCGATAGGAGGTCGTCGCGGGCTGCCAGTTGCCGGTCTTGCGGTCCTCCATGAACTTCTCGTCGGTGTAGCGGAAGCCGTCGACCTTCTTGCTGAATCCGTCGACGCGGATCACGTCGACGATCTGGTAGTTGATGTAGCCCCAGCTGGCCTCGCGGATCACGTTCGCGAGGATGTGGCTGTACTCGACCGGGTCGTTGGCCTTCAGCACCTCGGTCAGCCGCTTGCCCTCGCTGCGGATGGTGGGGTCGTAGATCACCACGACCACCTTGCTGACCTTGCGGCCGGTGGCGACCTTGGGGTCGTAGCGGAACTTGGGCTTCTTCCAAGAGACCGCCTTGGGGTTCTCGACGGTGTAGGAGCCGGTCCACTGCTTGGTGCCGCTCGGCTCGACGAGGGGAAGGCGCTTCCACGCCGGGCCCTGGCCGAGCGAGGCCAGGGCCAAGGACGCGAGCGCCACGGAGAGAAGGATCCTTCGCACGGAGCCAGTCTAGCGCGGAACCCGGCAGAGGTCCAGACGTCCCCGGCAAGCTGCAGGGTTGGCATAGTGAACGCGTTTAGCGTATATTGGTGGCATGGGAAACTGGCACGTCCCTCTTCTCGCCACCCTCGTTGGCCTCGCCGCCTCGGCCTGCGCTCAAAGGCCGCAGCCCGCAAGGGGTCTGCCCTGGATCCCCGACCCGAAGATCGCGCAGCTGGGAGTGAACCTCTCCGGCCCCGCGGACTGGAACACCGAGGTGCCGTTCGTCGACGTTTTCCGGATGGCCCGGCCCTGGATCAGCCAGAAGGAGGGTGGCTCCTGGGGCTCCGGGCCCGCCCTAGACCTGGACGAGAACGGCTGGGTCAAGCGCCTGGAGCCCGGCTGCTTCGCCGAGACACTGCTCTGCACCATCGAGGGAGGGCACTACCCCAGCGGACGCTACACCGTGCTCTACGACGGAGAAGGGGAGCTCCGATTCTGGGGATCGGGGACCGTCGCGTCCTCGGCGCCGGGGCGCATCGAGGTGAACGTGGACAGCTCGAAGGGAGCGCTCTTCCTTCAGCTGAGGCGAACGAACCCGGACAACTACGTTCGGAACATTCGTGTGATCCTGCCGGGCTTCGAGGCCACCTACCGCCAGAACCCGTTCCACCCCGCCTTCCTGCAACGGTGGCGCGGCGTTGCCGCCCTGCGCATGATGGACTGGATGGCCACGAACAACTCGAAGATCGTGCGCTGGCAGGACCGCCCCCGGCCGGAAAGCGCCACGTTCTCCGAGAAGGGGGTCGCCGCCGAGGTGATGGTCGACCTCTGCAACCGGCTGAATTCGGACCTCTGGGTGTGCATCCCCCACAAGGCGGACGACGACTACGTGCGGGGGCTGGCCACGCTGATCCGCGGCAGGCTCAAGCGGCAGCTTCGAGTCTATGTGGAGTACTCGAACGAGGTGTGGAACGGGCAGTTCGAGCAGGCCCGGTGGGCCGCCGAGCAGGGCCGAGCGCTGAAGCTGGGCGGCGACGGCCTGAACGATTGGGACTACCAGTGGCACTACACGGCCTACCGATCTCTTCAGATCTTCCGCGTGTTCGAGCAGGTGTTCGGCGGAACCAGTCGCTTGGTGCGTGTGATCGCGGCCCAAGCCGCCAACGACTACGTCGCGAAGAGGATCCTGGCCTTTCAGGACGCGGGCCGCAAGTGCGACGCGCTGGCCATCGCGCCCTACTTCGGACTGACCCCCTCCCCCAACGGCGAGCCTTCCGTCTCAACCGTCCTCGGATGGGGGCTGGATGGAATCTTCCGTTACCTGCAGGACGAGGCCATCCCCAAGACGGCGGAGTGGACCCGCAAGCACAAGCAGCTGGCTGACCAGTACGGCATCGCACTCATCGCGTATGAAGGAGGACAGCACCTCGTCGGCATCCAAGGCGGCGAGAACAACGACGACCTCACCCGTCTGCTGATCTCCGCGCAGACCGATCCGCGCATGGGTGTCTGCTACCAGTGCTATCTGGACGGCTGGAAGCAGAACGGAGGCGGCGTCTTCTGCCACTTCTCCAGCGTCGCCCCCAACTCCAAGTGGGGTTCCTGGGGGCTGCTGCAGTACATGGACGACGACCCTTCCCGATCGCCCAAGCTCCAGGCCGTTTTCGCGTGGGCGCGCTCGCTGGGCCAGACGATGGGAAAATAGGCCTTCGTTCGACCAGTCGCAACGGCCCGGGGCCGAATCCACACGACGGCTCCGGGCCGGTCGCTTTGCTGCCGCCGGATCG
>DPBN01000253.1 GCA_003516955.1 Armatimonadota bacterium
CCGGGGCTTGGCCCTGGCCGACCGCCATGGACGCCTGGGTCGCCCTGTGGGCGCTGTGGCTCCTCTGGTCGTGGCTAGCCCTCGGCCAGAGCCTCTCCCCAGACCCCAAGCCCAACCGGCGCGGTCTGAAGACCGACGGACCCTACCGCTGGGTCCGGCACCCGATGTACCTCGGGCTTCTGGCGCTCGGCGCCGGCGCCGCCTTGCTGGACATGTGGGCGGTCCCGGCGCTGGTCACCCTCGGCGTAGCTCTGGTCGGCAAGGTGCGGATCGAGGAGCGCCTGCTCCGCCAAACCTACCCCGGCTACGAAGAGTATTCGCAGAGGAACTGGGGCCTGATTCCGTTCCTCTGGTGAGGCGGAACTCGTTCTGGTATAGTCCGCCGGACCGCCTTCCATGTTCCGAAAAGCCTGTTTCCTGTGCCTCGCCGCGCTGTCGGCCCTCGTCCCTGCGCAGACCCTGCTGGACGCGAGGGAGATGCCTGCGCCTTCGCTGGACGGCAGGATCGCGCCCGGCGAATGGGACACAGCCCTCGCCCTGCCCGACCTGATCGACCCGGTGACCGGCCGGCCGCCTGCGGACCGCACTCGGGTGTGGCTCGGATTCGACCGGGAGAACGTGTACGTGGCGTTCCGTTGCCTCGACTCCGACCCAGACCGCATCGTGGCGCGGGAGAGGCAGCGCGGGGCCGAGTTCAACGGCGAGGACTTCGTGGTGGTGATGCTCGACCCGTTCCTCCAGAAGCACTGGGCCGCCTTCTCGCGGTTCCGCTGCAACGCGCTGGGAACGCAGAACGAGGAGATCAGCGGAGGGCGTTCGAACAAGCGCGAGTGGCGTGGCGACTGGACCGCGGCGGTCACCAAGGACGAGGGCGGGTGGACCGTCGAGATGCGCATCCCGTGGCGGATCCTGAACCTGCCTCCCGCCGGCAAGCGGGACATCGGGCTGGTCGTGCGCCGGTACCAGCAACGCACCAACGTGATGTCCGAGTTTCCGAACACCGGACAGGACGGCCGCCTGGAGCGGTGCGCCGTGGTCCGTGGCGTATCGATCCCAGCCTCCGCCAAGCCGCTCGACCTGCAGGCCTACCTCAGCCCCGACTTTTCGGAACGGGACTCGGACCTGCGGTACGGGTTCGATGTTCGTTACCGCATCAACCCGCAGCTCACGGCCGTCGGCTCGTACAAGCCCGACTTTCTGAACGTGGAGCAACAGGTCGCGGGGATCGAGTTCACGCGCACCGAGCGGAGGCTCGAGGACAACCGGCCGTTCTTCAAGGAGGGCAGCGGCTACTTCTGGCTGACCTCGCCGTACACGTTCGCGCAGATGTTCTACTCGCGGCGCATCGGCGAGTTCGACTTTGGGACGAAGCTCTTCGGCAAGCTCGGCGACAAGACGGACGTCGGAGTCCTGGTGGCCCAGAGGAGCGACGAGCAGACCGACGCGGTGTTCAAGGCCGGATACCAGTTCACGCCGCTCTCCTGGGCTTCGGTGTACGGGACCTCGCGCAGCCTGCCCCGGTACGCCAGCTCCGCCCTGGGGGCCTCGGCCGGATACGGCACCGGCCTCTGGACCGTGGATGGCGAGCTGGCCGAGAACGACGACGACGGGTCCAAGGCGCAGGCCGGATCGCTCGGCCTCGCCTACAGCGCGCCGAAGCTGTTCACCGTGTTGCGGCACGTGTTCGTGGAGCCGGGGTTCTTCCCCGCTCTGGGCTACGTTCCGTTCGACGACCGCCGAGGGGTGTACCTCTTCTCGGAGTACAACGCCGACCTGCGGACCGGACCGTTCAAGAACCAGAGCGGCAGCCTCTTCCTGACCCACTACGACCACTACGACGGTCGGGCGTTCGAGCGCTCCGGCTCTCTGGACGCCAACGTCACCACGCGGCGCGACCTCTCGCTGAACTTCGGCGTGCGTGTCCAGGAGTTCGAGGGCGAGTACGAGCAGACCGTGAGTCTGGGGGCCACGGCGAACGCGTCGGACCGCACCCGGCGCTTCGGATTCTTCGGCAACTTCGGCCACCGGAACGGCTCCGAGACGTCGTACATCACCGGAGGCTTCAACCGCCGCCTGGCGGGCAAGATCGACGTGGGCCTGAACTACAGCCGCCAGAGCTATCGCGGCACCGCCGAGCAGACGATCCTCACGGTGGGCTCCGAGCTCGACGACAGGAGGTCCATCACGGGCAGAGTGGTCTGGCAGGACGGCCACACCAACGCCTACCTCGCGTACCGCAACGCCGGCTTCGCGGGTACGGAATGGTACGTCATCGTCGGGGACCCGAACGCGATGGAGTGGCGCTCGAGGCTGGCCGCCAAGATCGTCTGGGCTTTTTGATCAGGGTAACGTAGGCGCGTGACCCCACGCGAGATCGTCCGAGCCATCTTCGACAAGCAGATTCCCGAACGCATGGGCCTGAACGAGAGCTTCTGGCCCGAGACGCTGTCGGAGTACTGGCCCAAACAGGGCTACCCCGAGGGCGCCGACCCCGCGGAGGTGTTCTCCTACGACGTCCGTGGCGTGGGAGGGTGGTTCGACAGCACTCCGTTCCGCGGCGTCTGGGACGTGCTCGAGGAGACGGACGAGTGGCGCGTGGCGCGAGACGGCCGCGGCGCCGCCCTCAAGTTTTGGAAGCACAAGTCGGGCACGCCGGAGCACATCGAGTTCGAGTGCGCCACCCCCGAGGTCTGGTTCGCCAAGTACCGCGAGCCGCTGCTGGCGACGGAGCCGGATCGTCTGGGCGACATGGAGGCCGCCAAGCGGGCCATCGTGCAGCGGCGCGAGGAGGGCCTGTACACCTGCTACGCCAACCTGTTCGTGTTCGAGCTGATGCGCGCCACGATCGGCGATCAGAACTTCCTGCCCGCGATGATCGAGCAACCCGAGTGGATCGCCGACTTCTGCCAAGTTCACACGGACTTCTTCATCCGCCACTACGAAATCCTCTTCCGCGAAGCGGGCCTGCCGGACGGGTTCTTCCTTTATGAGGACTTGGGCTACAGCAACGGCCCATTCTGCTCACCGGCCATGATGCGCGAACTGTGGCTGCCCCACGCCAAGCGGTTCGTGGGGTTCCTGAAGGACTACGGCCTCCAGGTCATGATGCATTCGTGCGGCGACGTGCGGATGCTCGTGCCTCTCATCGTCGAGGCCGGCGTGGACGTCCTGCAGCCGATGGAGGCCAAGGCCGGCAACAACGTCATCGAGCTGGGCAAGGCGTTCGCCGGAAAGCTCGGCTTCATGGGCAACATCGACGTGCGAGCCCTGAGCACCAACGACCGGGAAGCGGTCCGCCGGGAGGTCGTGGGCAAGCTGACCGCCGTCCGCGAGAACCGAATCCCCTACGTGTTCCACTCCGACCACTCCGTTCCCCCGGACGTCACGTTGGAGACGTACCGCTACGCACTGGACCTGTTCTGGGAGCACTGCCGCTACTGACCGACCGCCGAAGGTGCCGCCGATGCTGACCGCCGCTCTTTTGCTCGCCATGCTTCCCAACGCTCCGTCCAACCTGGTTCTGGCCCGAGGAGGGCGGGCGTTGGCGCCGATCCTCGTGCACTCCGACGCCACCCTTCCGGAGAGGCACGCCGCCGAAGAGCTGGCGTTGCACCTCCGCCAGATCACGGGCGCGGCGTTCGAGGTGCGCCAGGCCGACGAGCTGCCGCCCGGGCCGTGCATCGTCGTCGGCCCTGGACCCATGGCTCGCGCCGCCTGCGCCCCCAGCCTGGAGGGCTTCGGAGCCGAGGAGCTGCTGCGCCAGTGCTCCAACGGCCGGCTGCTGCTGGCGG
>DPBN01000119.1 GCA_003516955.1 Armatimonadota bacterium
GACCGACGAGCAGTTCGGCGCCATCGTCGAGGCGTTCCAGGCCTTCTGCAAGCGAGCCGAGGACGGCGGCTACAAGGTCGGGCCGGAAACGCACTGGGGCGCCGAGAACTACCCCGACAACATGCTGAAGCTGCACCAGGCGGTCGGCTCGCCGGCGTTCGGCATCCTGCTCCACATGGGAAAGGACACGTGGAACACGCCCGACGACTATGACCGGGCTCTGGCGCCGATCGCGATCCACACCCACATCGACCAGAAGACCACGTACTCGAGGGTCGACCAGGCTCTGGCGATCCTTCTGGAGTGCGGGTACACGGGCGTGCTCGGCGTGGAGCACCACACGGGCAAGAACGAGTTCGCCGAGGTCGAGGCGCAGCTCGCGCTCGTTCGTCGCGCCGTGCAGCACGCGCGGACTGGCCGAGGCGAGGGATACCGCGGCAACCCGCTGCTCGATCCGGTGAGCGAGCGCTCGCACAACCGCTGAGGGCCAGACTAGCCTTGGGGATGGGGCCAGCCCGGCGAGCGAGGCTGGAGGCTTCCATGCGTCCCGCCGTGCACCCCGTCCCTTCGGACCGACCAATCTGGACTAGTGCCAGCCCCTCGCCGGACAGCCGAACGCGGCCCGACGACAGAGTGCCTGGAGGACGCTTCAGCCGTGAGGTTCCGCAGGAGGATTCGCAGCAACCCCTCTTCGGACAGCCAGGAACCTCGACTAGGACGCTGGATCCAGCTGTTTGCGCACCATGACGGTGCCGCTGAAGCCGAGGTTGCGGAGGCGCTCGAGCAAGGTCTCGCTGACCGTGGCCCCCTTCGCCACCAGGAGGTCCCCATTGGCACCCACCAGGTCCTCCGTCAGGACCATTCCAGGGCTGAGATCCTCGAGCAACACCGGAAAACCCACTTCCCGGAGCGCGTCTGGGCACAGAGCCCGCTCGGCCGCCTCGAAGACGCGGGGATCATAGGCGCCGGCGTTGCGCCTCATGACGAAAAACGCCCGCTTCAGGTCCAGGCCGCGCGACTCGAGGTCCGCAAGGTCGCCCAGCACGCGCAGGATTCTCGAACCGATCGGAATCCCCTCTCCGCTGGGGCACTCCTGGTCGCCGACGGGGCGGTAGCTGCATCGCTGCAGCCGGATGATCTCCGCCACCCGTTCGAGCCTCGGAATCTGGCTGAGGATGTTCGCACCCAGCAGCGGAGTCCGGCTCAGGATGCGCTTCTCGTAGTCAGTGAGCGGCATGTCGCGCCGCACTTTGTGGAGCAGTTCGGGTGGCACCGCCACGATGCCGATCTGCGCGAAGAGCGCGGCCAGCTCGATCATCCAAGGTTCCGGGGCATCCAGCATCCTAGCCACGAGCTTTGCCCGCTCCTTGAGCTGCTGGCACCGCCCGAAGCCCTCCGGGTGCAGCATGGAGAGGATTTCCACCAACACGCGGACCGCCCCTGCAAGCGTCTTCTCCAGCAGCTCCTTCTCCGCCACGATCAGATCGTGCTGGCGACCGCAGGCCTCGATGGCCTCCGCGAGCTGCTCGGTGTCGACGGGCTTGTTCAGGAACCGGAAGATCGCTCCGCGGTTGATCGCTTGCACCGCCGTCATCTGGTCGGCGTTGCCCGTCAGCATCATGCGGACGGTGTCGGGCGCCACTTCTCGGACGCGCTCCAAGAACTGGATGCCGTCCATTTCGGGCATCCGCATATCGGACACCACGACATCGAAGGGGCCCTCCGCCTCGATGCACTCCAAGCCCTCCGGCCCTCCGCAGGCCGTCCTCAGGTCGAAGCGCTTGCGAAGCTGCCGCTGAAGCGCGTCCAGCAGATTCTGCTCGTCGTCGACTACGAGTACCTTGCGCTTCATCAGCTCGCCTCCGCCAGGCGGTCCCTAAGAACGTTGTTCCCGATCTCGGTCCATTTCGCAAGCTTCGTGGCCAGGCCGGAGCGCTCGAAGTGGTCTTGCGCGAAGCCCGCACGCTCCAAGTCGACGCCAAGAGCGGTCGCTCGTTCCAAACAGTCGCTGAAGTGGACGATCGGAACGAGCGGCGAGGCGTCGACACCTCCGTTCTCCGGCCTGTGGTGGTAGGCGACGGCCTCGACGGCGTCCTGGGGGAAAGCCCACAGGCCCAGCAGATAGGCGCCCAGTTCGGCGTGACTCACCCCGAGCACCCGGTACTCCGCGTCCCATGGGGAACCTCCGTCCGATCGCGCCGCGTCCACGCATTGGCGGTACCGTCCTGGCACGACGCACGCCATGAGCACGCGGCCGATGTCGTGGAGCATCCCTGAAAGGAGCGCTTGCGAGGCCAGCGCCCGGTCCAGCCCCTCGGCCTGGGCGATCTTCCGTGCGATGGATCCGGTGAGCAGACCGTCCTGGTGGAGCGAGTCCACGTTCAGGTGTTTCACGCTCTCTTGGGGGAACTGCCGGAAGACGTGCACCGCCGTGACCAGGGCGCGGACCGTGTCCAAGCTGAGCAGCGCCGCGGCATCCCTTGGACTGGTGACCGTCCGCGGAGCGCCGAAGAAGGCGCTGTTCACCATCTGCAGGACCTTGGCCGTCATGCCGATGTCCTGTTCGATGATCTCGGAGACCCGGGCGATCGAAGGCTCCGGCTTGTCCAGCTCCTGCAACAGCTGGTGGTAGTGGGCCGGCAGGGTCGGCATGGAACCGATGTTGCTCACGACCGCCCTCAGCTCGTTCGAGCCAAGTACCTCCCGAAGCCTCGAGGCGCGCCCGATGGCCTGGCGCAGCTCGTCCGGGTTGCAGGGCTTGGCGAGGAACTGGTGCGCGGCGTTGGCGGAGTTCAGCGCCGTGTCGCGGTCGGTCTGGCCCGTGAGCACGAAGCGGATCGCCTCGGGACGGATCTTGCGCACCTCCTCCAACAGCGCGACGCCGTCCATCTTCGGCATCCTCATGTCCGTCACGATCACGTCGTAGGGCTGCTCGCGGACCTTCTCCAAGGCCTCCTCCGGCCCTAAGGCGAAGTCCATGGCCCAACGATCCCGTTCCGACCGCAGCAACCGCCTCAGACCATCGAGGATGTTTGGCTCGTCGTCCACGAAGAGGATGCGCGTCTTGCTCATGCCGCTTCTCCCTGCTGGCTCGCCTTGGACTCAGTGTCGTAGGCTACGGGAATCTGCACGCGGAAAGTCGTCCCGCGCCCCACTTCAGACTCGAAGGAGATCCGCCCTCCGTGTTTGGCGACCACGTTGTAGGCGATCGAGAGGCCCTGCCCGGTCCCCTTTCCCACCGGCTTCGTGGTGAAGAACGGATCGAACACCTTGTCCCGGATCGAATCGGGAATGCCGCACCCCGTGTCCGAAACCGACACCTCCACCCATCCGTCGCCCATGTTCCGGGTTGCCACCGTGATCCTTCCCTTCCTGTCCGTGCCACCCACCACGTCGGCGATGGCATGGGCCGCGTTCACGATCAGGTTGAGGAAGACCTGGTTCAGCTCTCCGGCGAAGCAGTGGACCACCGGCAGGCTGGGATCCAAGTCCGCCTCCAGTTCGGCGACGTACTTCCACTCGTTCCGCGAGATGTTGATCGTGCTCTCCAGCGCTCGGTTCAGGTCCACCGCCGTCTTCTCCGTGGAGTTCGGGTGGGAGAACTCCTTCATGGCCCGGACGATCGTGGCCACGCGCTGCAGGCCGTCGAGCGACTGCGAAACCGCAGAGGGAATCTGGTCGAACAGGTAGTCGACGTCGGCCTCCTCCCGAATTTCCAGCAGCCGCTCCTTGGCGTCTGATCCGCCACCGGACTCAAGCACGAGCCGCTCCAGGCTGTTCCAGGCCCGCAGGAGGTCCTGGAACGCATCTTGGAGGAACCGAACGTTGTCCGAAACGTACTGCGTGGGCGTGTTGATCTCGTGGGCGATGCCGGCGGCCAGCTGGCCGATGGACTCGAGCTTCTGCGCCTGCATCAGCTGGGTCTCCAGCTGGCGTTGCTCCGTCACGTCCACCGCGCTCCAAAGAAAGCGCCGCTCCTCCTCCGCGCCATCGATGCGTGTGACCGTCACGTCGCAGAAGCGCCGGGCTGCTTCCGGCCCCACGCGCAGACTAGGAAGGCGGAGCGCCTCTCCGGGCTTCAGGACCGCCAGCTTACGCCTCACCTCCGCCGCGTCCCACGCAACGGGCAGATCCCATAGGGTGAACTCTCCTTCGGGAGGCGTCCAGCCCTCGAACAGCGACTCCGCCAGGCTGTTCCAGTGGTAGGTGAGGCCATGCTCGTCGAACACGACCAAGGCTGCTGGAATCGCTCCAAGGAGCTCCGAGAGCTGCCGATGGGTCTGTCGCGCCGACTCCTCGAAGAGCCAACGATCCGTGGCGTCCCGCAGGAACAGCGTCCAGCGCACACCCTTGTCCGTCTCCAGACGCGTCGCTCCGACCTCCACGCGAATGGGCGCACCATTCCTCCGGGTGGCCAGGAGCAACGTCGGCCTCAAGACCGGTTCGCCCCCAGCATCCTCCGTCCAAAGGCGCTCCAGCGCCTCAGGAAGGCCCTCCGGGAAGAGGAGTTCGCGGACCGTGCGACCGTGAGCCTCGAAGATCGTCCAACCGAACAGAGACTCGGCCATGGCGTTCCACGTGAGCACCCGACCCACTCGATCGGTGGTGAGGATGCCCTCCAACGCCGACTCGACGATCTGCCGATGGATCCTCTCGCTCTCGGACAGCCTCTCCGCGGTCTGAATCCGGTCGGAGATGTCCTCTGCAACGAGCACGGCGATCGGCCTGCCGGAGGGGCCGTGCGTCTGGCGGCTGCCATGGACCTCCAAGGTACCGAGGACGCCTTCCTCCTGGCGATAGGCGATCAGCAGGTGAAGAGGGTCTCCGGTTCCCAAGAGGCGCCGGATTCCATCCAGGAGCGCCTTGCGGTCCGCTTCGACGAGCGCCGCGAGCCAGCTTCGGCTTCGTTCGGGCGCGATCGCTTCCCCGTTTGAGCCGCAGGGCCAAGCGGAGTTGACGAACACGGCCTCACTTTCCGTGTCCACCACCGCGACTGGCAGCGGCAACGACTGAAGGAGGCTGTACCAACGCTCGGCCGCGTCAGCCCACCTCCGTTCCGACTCCCTTCTGTCGCGGACATCCCTCGCCACGCCCACGAAGACCGTTTCGCCGAGGGAGCGCAGCACGCTGACGGACAGCTCCACGGGGATCGCCTCGCCGCCCTTCGCCATGATCTCGATCTCGGCCTTCTTCCCGACCACCTTGTGCACGCCGGTGTCCAGGTAGCGTCGGATCGCCCGCTTGTGGTCCACGGGCGTCGGGTGGGGAGCGATCGCATCCACGGGCGAGCCCACCAGCTCGCTGGCCCGCCACCCGAACAAGGCCTCGAAGGCGGGGTTCACCGCGAGGATCCGCGCGTCTTCCCCAATCACCACGATGGGATCGACGACGTTCTCGAACAGAGGCCCCCAGGCGCTCTCTCTCGGCTCCTTGGCGATAGCGTCCCTTGCCACGGAGCCAGCGCCCTCCTCTGAGGCGCTCCTAGGAAGGCCGCTGTCAACCTTCGATTCTCTGTTGCCTTCGGCGCTCCAAGCCATGGAAACTCCGGCTGAGTTTGGTGTCTTCGAAAACGGTTCGGTTTCGATCTCATGATCGGCAGAACGGCCGCGATCCGGAGAGATTTGCGTCGAAAGTCGCAGTTTCGACACGTTGAACCGTCACGAGTGCCAGCCTCGGGAGACCAAGGACCCGCGAGCCGCGGCGAGACTCCATGAGAGAGCTTGCACCCAGGCAGGACACCCCGGCCTCTTTCCAAACGGGACCCCTGGCTCCGATGGGGTAAACCCGTGCACCTGGAGTCGAAGCGAAGATGGCGAAAGTCAAGGCGACCAACCCTGTGGTGGAACTCGACGGCGACGAGATGACCCGCGTGATCTGGGCGATGATCAAGGAGCGGCTGATCCTTCCCTACGTGGATCTGCCGATCGAGTACTACGATCTCAGCATCCAGAACCGCGACGCCACCGAGGACCGCGTCACCATCGAGGCCGCGAGGGCCATCCAGCGGTACGGGGTCGGCATCAAGTGCGCCACGATCACCCCCGACGAGGCCCGCGTCCGCGAGTTCGGCCTCAAAAAGATGTGGAAGTCCCCCAACGGGACGATCCGCAACATCATCGGCGGCACAGTGTTCCGGGAGCCGATCGTCTGCCGGAATGTGCCGCGGCTCGTTCCGAGCTGGACGAAGCCTATCGTGATCGGGCGCCACGCATTCGGAGACCAGTACCGCGCCACCGACTTCCGCGTCACCGCCAAAGGGCGGCTGCGGATCGTCTTCGAGCCGGAGGACGGCGGCGAGCCCTTCGAGCACGAGGTGTACCGATTCGAAGGGGGCGGCGTGGCGCTGGCGATGTACAACACCGACGACTCGATCCGCGACTTCGCCCGCAGCTGCCTGAACTACGGATTGAACCGCCGTCTGCCGGTGTACCTGTCCACGAAGAACACGATCCTCAAGGCCTACGACGGCCGGTTCAAGGACATCTTCCAGGAGGTGTTTGAAAGCGAGTTCAGCGAGAAGTTCGCCGCCGAGGGCCTGGAATACCAGCACCGGCTGATCGACGACATGGTCGCCTATTCGATGAAGTCCAGCGGCGGCTTCCTGTGGGCCTGCAAGAACTACGACGGCGACGTCCAGTCCGACTCCGTGGCGCAGGGCTTCGGATCGCTCGGGCTGATGACGAGCGTGCTGATGACGGCCGACGGCAAGACGGTGGAGACGGAGGCCGCGCACGGCACCGTGACCCGCCACTATCGCCTCTACCAGCAGGGCAAGGAGACCTCCACCAACCCGATCGCCTCGATCTTCGCCTGGAGCCGAGGACTCTGGTACCGGGGCGAGTTCGACGGCAACGAAGAGCTGAAGCGGTTCGCCGAGACGCTGGAGCGGGTGTGCGTGGAGACGGTGGAGTCCGGCAAGATGACCAAGGACTTGGCGCTCTGCGTGCACGGGGACAAGGTGCAGCGCTCGGACTACCTCTCGACCGAGGAGTTCATGGACGCCGTCGCGGACGCTCTGGCGGCTGCCTGGAACGCCTGAAGCTTACGGCACCAAGCGCCGCGGGGGCGGCCCGTTCGGACCGCCCCCGCTCCGTTTGCGGACTCCCGACCGATCAGTAGTCCATGTCGCCCATGCCCGGCGTGGGCGGCGTGTTCTTCTTCGGCTCGGGCTTCTCCACCACCAACGCCTCGGTGGTCAGCACCAGGCCGGCGATCGACGCCGCGTTCTGCAGCGTGGACCGGGTGACCTTGGCGGGGTCGACGATGCCGGCCGCCACCATGTCCACGATCTCGCCCGTTACGGCGTTCAGGCCGTGGCCCTCCGGCGCGGCCTTCACGCGCTCCACGATGACCGACCCCTCCAAGCCCGCGTTGCTGGCGATGGTGCGCAGCGGCTCCTCCAGAGCCCGCTTCACGATCTGCACGCCCGTCAGCTCGTCGCCGGTCAGGCCGGTGTTCTCCAAAGCCTTGGCCGCGGCCAGCAGCGTCACGCCGCCGCCCGGAACGATTCCCTCCTCGACCGCCGCGCGCGTGGCCGACAGGGCGTCCTCGTACCGGTGCTTCTTCTCCTTCAGCTCGGTCTCCGTGCTGGCACCGACCTTGATCACCGCAACGCCGCCGCTCAGCTTGGCCAGGCGCTCCTGGAGCTTCTCGCGGTCGTAGTTGCTGTCGGTCTTCTCGATCTCGGCCTTGATCTGGTTGATCCGGCCCATCACGTCTTCCTTGCTGCCGGCGCCCTCGATGATCGTCGTGTCCTCCTTGGTGATCACGACCTTCTTCGCGGTGCCGAGCATGTCGACCGTGACGTTCTCCAGCTTGGTGCCGAGGTCCTCGCTGATGAACTTGCCCTTCGTCAGGATGGCGATGTCCTGCAGCATCGCCTTGCGGCGATCGCCGAAGCCGGGGGCCTTCACCGCAGCGATCTGCAGCACGCCGCGGATCTTGTTCAGCACGATGGTCGCCAGGGCGTCGCCCTCCACGTCCTCGGCGATGATCAGGATCGGCCTGCGGGTCTGCGCGGCGCGCTCCAGGAACGGCAGCAGGTCCTGCGCGTTGCTGATCTTCTTCTCGTGGATCAGGATCAGCGGGTTCTCCAGCACCGCCTCCATGCGCTCGGGGTCCGTCACGAAGTACGGGCTGATGTAGCCGCGGTCGAACTGCATGCCCTCCACGACCTCGAGCGTCGTGTCGCGGCCCTTGCTCTCCTCCACGGTGATCACGCCGTCCTTGCCGACCTTGTCCATCGCCTCGGACACGTGCTTGCCGATCTCCTCGTCGTTGCCCGCGATGGAGGCGACGAACGCGACCTGCTCCTTGTCCTTGATCGGCTTCGCGATCTTCTTGATCTCGCTGACGGCCAGCTCGACGGCACGGTCGATGCCCCGCTTCACGGCGATCGGGTTGCCGCCGGCCGCCACATAGCGCAGACCCTCGGTCACGATCGCCTGGGCCAGCACCGTCGCGGTGGTCGTGCCGTCGCCGGCGATGTCGTTGGTCTTGGACGCGACCTCCTTGCAGAGCTGGGCGCCCATGTTCTCATACGGGTCCTCCAGCTCGATCTCCTTGGCGACCGTCACGCCGTCCTTGGTGATCGTCGGGCTGCCCCACTTCTTGTCCAGAACGACGTTGCGCCCGCGAGGGCCAAGGGTGACCTTCACGGCGTCGGCGACCTTGTTCACGCCACGCTCAAGAGCTCGACGGGCGTTCTCATCATACAGCAGTTGCTTCGCAGGCATCTCTCAGAACCTCCTTTGACTTCCTTCTCGCTCGTTCGTCCTCAGCCGAGGATCGCGTAGATCTGATCCTCGTCCAGGATCACGTACTCCTTGCCGTCGACGGTGACCTCGTTCCCGCCGTACTTGCTGAACAGCACCCGGTCGCCGGGCTTGACGCTGAGCTTGTTCCGCTCGCCGTTGTCCAGCATGCGGCCCTCGCCCACCGCGATCACCTTGCCCTCCTGGGGCTTCTTCTTGGCGGTGTCGGGCAGGTAGATGCCGCTCGCGGTCTTCTCCTCGGCCTCGACGGGCTCCACCACAACCTTGTCTCCCAACGGTTTCAGATTCGCCATAGCGTCTCGTCCTCTCAACGTTCTCGAACCGCCTCGTTGGCACTCGAGGCGTTTGTCTGCTAGATTATGACTCGCGCGAGCCGGCCTGTCAACGGGTTTTGGCAGAAAAGGGGACCGAGTGCCAAGGCACTGAGGATCGGAGGCACGCGCGCCGATCATCCCATTGGAGGCCGAACGTGTCCGTCGATTGGAAAGCCGTCTCTCTGGGAGGCCTGGTGGCGCTCGTGACGATGCCGTCGTTTCTGAGGCCCGAGCTGTGGGTGCCCGCGGCCTGCGCGTGCCTCCTGGCGTGGATGGGCTGGCGAATGCTCCACCGCCCCAGCGCCGGGGAGGTCATCGAGCTGAACCCGGAGAGGACGGAGCGGAAGGACCGGGCCGCCTAGGCCCAAGGACCGTAGCGAACGCCGAGCTCCCTCAGGAGCGCCTCGAACGCCTTGAGCCTCCGCTCGAAGTCGGGCCAGCTCCTGCCCTCCTTGGGCGTCCAAAGGGATTCGGCGATGGCGGTCATGCGGGGCCAGATCTGCCGATCCATGTCCGCCTCGGTGGGCGTGTGCTCGGTCCACATGTTGCCGCCGCCGCCCAGGACCTTGGCCGCCGCCGCCGCGTCGAGCTCCTCCGGGATCGGGTCGAAGCCGTACGTGTGCTCCACCGGGTACTCGTCGTAGCCGTAGTCCAGATAGCAGTGCGACGTGGGGGTGCTCACGATGTCGTGTCCGTGCCGCGCGGCCTCCAGAGCGACCTCCTTCATCCACCC
>DPBN01000390.1 GCA_003516955.1 Armatimonadota bacterium
CCCGTCCTCATGACCGCCGCCGTGGCGGGCATCGGCTTCCTCCCGATGGCGATCTCGCGGGGCGCGGGCGCGGAGGTGCAGCGCCCGCTCGCGAGCGTGGTGATCGGCGGCCTCGTGACCTCGACCCTGCTCACGCTGTTCGTGCTGCCCACGCTGTACGGTTGGCTTGAGCGCGAGAAGCCGACGGAGGTGGAAGTCTGATGAAAGAGATCAAGGCCATCGTGCTTCGGCGTCCTCAAGAACGACCGAATCACCGCCAAGCGCGAGGACGTGAAAGCCGTCCTCGCCGAACACAAGCACCCCAAGGAAAAACCATGAGACACACCCTCACCATCGGCCTGCTCGCGCTCGCCGCGACGCAGGCGCTGGCCCAGGAGGCCAGCCAGAACCCCAACGGGCAGCAACCGCCGACCGCCGTCCCCACGTGAACGGGGTGACCAGGCGAAGGCCGCTTCCTCGGTTCGGGGAAGACAACGAAGTGGGACTTCTCGATTCGCTACGTGGATACCAAAGCCGACCGACCGCGATGGCGGACGACGGCGATGGTCAGTCTCGACCCGCGCCTGAAGCTCGGCGTCGAGTTCAACCCCGTGGTGCGCGAGGCGCTCCCCATCGCCAACTGGATCGCTCTGGAGGAGACCGCGCGGCAACCCATGCTGACGTTCGGCACCAGCAGCGACCGCATCTTCTCGCCCGAGGGCTACCGCTCGTACTATGCGACGGTCGCGAAGAGCCTCCCAGGAGGCCGCTTCGCGCCGTACGTCGGCGTCAGCTACTCGGAATGGGAAGAGACGCTCCTTTTCCCGTTCGGGGCCAACATTCAGTTCGCCCGCGAGTGGGACTTGCTCCCGATGTACGACGGCAGGAACACCCACCTGCTCTTGACCTACAAGCGCCCGCAGTGGAACCTCACGCTCATGCTCGTGAAGATGGAGCGGTTCGGGGTGAGCCTCGGGTTCGGCTTCTGACCCTTCGGGTGCCTCGTAGCGGGGCACCCGACCCCACAGCGTTATGTCCTCCACCACCGCCCTCGCCCCTCGTATCATCCGTCTCCCTAGCCGTGCGGTCGTAACCGCTTTCGCCCTGACCACCCTCAAATGGGTGCTCTTCGCCTATTGTGTGGTCGGCGTCCTCGGCTACGCGCCGCCTACGGATGCGAGGGGGAACTGCTCATGCCCCTTCTGCGACCCCTTCTCGCTGAACTCGCCGATACCGAGGAGATCGTAGTGAAGGTGCGAAAGGCGCGTGGCTCCGCCTCATGCTGCCCCACGGGGGATGCGGTGCAAGAGGTGTCGCCCCTGCGTGATGCAAAGGGATCACGGGACGTTGCGGGCCTCATCGGCTGGGGGGCGATGGCAACGGTCGCCCTCGTGGTGCTCGGGGCCACCCTCGGCGAGTACCTGGGCTGGTTTGACCGAGCGGTCGAGCAACTGCCGTGGTGGGTTCCTGCCGCTGCCATCGTGCTCGGCGGATGGCGTCCGTTCGTCGGCGTGCTGGACGACTTGCGACGCCTGAAGATCAGTAGCCACACGCTGATGTTCGTCGGCGTCATCGCGTCTGTGGTCGTGGGCGAGTGGGCAACGGCGGCGCTCATCGTCTTCTTCATCCGCTTCGCTGACCGACTGGAGGGGATCACTGAAGAGAGGAGCCGCCAAGCGATCCGTGAACTTACTGCCATCCAACCCGCGACCGCGCATGTGCTTCGTGAAGGGATAGAGGTCGAGGTTCCCGTCGCCGATGTTGCCATCGGCGATATTGCCGTGGTTCGGCCTGGAGAACGGATTCCCATTGACGGCGAGATCGTTGAGGGCGAGGCCCCCGTCAACCAGGCACCTATCACGGGCGAGAGCGTCCCAGTTGATAAACGCGAAGGCGACCTTGTTTTCGCGGCGACGGTAGTGGACGCGGGGTACCTGCGGGTGAAGGCAACGCGGATCGGCGCGGACACTACCTTCGCCCGCATCCTGCAACTCGTTGAGGAGGCCGAGCAGCACAAAGCGCCCGTCCAGAGGTTGGCAGATCGGGTGTCGGCGATCTATCTCCCCATCGTGCTGATGATCGCCCTCGCGGTGTACTTTGTGACAGGAAATCCGCTGAGTGCGGTTGCCGTCTTGGTGGTGGCTTGCGCGTGTGCCATCGTGATCGCGACACCAGTGGTGGTGATCGCGAGCGTCGGCTCAGCGGCACGTCGGGGAGTCCTCATCAAGGGAGGACTCACCCTTGAGAACTTGGCGAAGGTAGACACGCTGGTGCTCGACAAGACAGGCACCCTCACTGAGGGGCGGCCCCGACTCGCCGAAGTCATGTCATTCGACGGCACGTCCGAAGCCGAATTGCTTCGTGCCGTGGCCTCTGTCGAGTCCAGGAGCAGCCATCCCATCGCACGTGCGGTCGTGGACGCGGCAGAGACGCGCGGAATCCAGCCGACCGATCCCGACTCCTTCGAGTCGCTCACGGGGCGCGGCCTGGTCGCGACGGTCTCGGATCAGCGATGGGCTATCGGCAATCGGAGCCTGCTGGAGGAGCGAAACGCCAAGCTCACGCCTGAGATGGAGGCCCGTGCTCACGAGCTTGAGTCAGCGGGCCGAACCGTGTTCTTCGCGGCGAGCGGCGAACGGGTCGTCGGCTTGGTGGCGGTGGAAGACGCTCCGAGGCCCGAGGCCAAGGAGGCTCTGGAGCAGCTTCGCTTGCTCGGCATCGAGAGGATCGTGCTCCTCACAGGGGACAATGAGCGGGTTGCGGCGGGCGTCGCCGCCGAGTTCGGGGTGGAGTACCTTGCCGAGCTTCTGCCCGAGGACAAGATCGCCGAAGTGAAGCGACTACAGGCGCAAGGTGCCGTGGTCATGATGGTCGGCGACGGCATCAA
>DPBN01000010.1 GCA_003516955.1 Armatimonadota bacterium
GTCGGCGTCCGGAACATCGCCGACAAGCCCGGTCCCAAGCCGGACCAGTACACGGGCGAGCGGTACGTGTTCAGCTTCGGATCGGAGTTCCTCGTTCCGTAAGCTCGCGTCGACCAAGGACAGGTCAGACCTCTGCGTGGGCGGGCCAGACGAATGGCCCGCCCTTTCTGCTTTTGGCCTCCTCCCCGCAGAGGATGCCTCGCGACCCGGCGCGCATGGCGTAAAATGCGGTTCAGCATGCGTGCGATCCTCCGCGCGATCGGCGCCGCGCTCGCCCTGGGTCTGCCGCTGGCGGCCTTGGGCCAGAGCGGCACTCTGCGCCTGACGGCCAGCCCGTCGCTGTCCGTCGCGGATGGGCGCAGCACCGTCACCATCACAGCGGAGGTGCGCGACTCGTCCGGCGAGTTCGTCCGGGACGGCGTGCCCGTTGCGTTCTCCTCCAGCTTGGGCTCGTTCCGAGAGGACACCGTGCTCGTCTACGGCGGCAAGGCGCGCGCCGTGCTGGTCGCCAGCAGCATCCCGGGGGTCGCCAAGATCACCGCCAGCGCCGTGAGCGTGGGCGCCGTGAGCACGCTGGAGTTCGAGTTCGTGGCGGACCGCAGCATGCTCGCGGCCGCCTCCGAGTACGCGCAGCTCTCGGCGCCGGGTGGCGTGCTGTACAACGTGGACCTGCGCACGCTGGCCGCCGCCGCCCCGAACCGAGGCGCCACGTTCCAGTACCGCGACATCCGGGTCGAGGCCGACGACATCCAGTACGACGTTGGCGAGTACGCCGTCAGGGCGCGCAAGGCTCTGGTGAGGATCGGCAAGGCCTCGGCCCAGGCCGACGAGGTCGTCGTGCGGCTGCTCTCCCGCAAGGCGTTCCTCACGGCCGAGTACCCGGTGCAAGAGAAGGCGCTGGCGCCGCGCGGGCTGTCGTTCGCCTTCGAGACCCGGACGCGCACGCGCTACGGCATCGCCGAGCTGCGCTCCACAGGCCTGGGCGAGCCGACCGAGCGGATCAGCCCCGAGGCGTTCGCCTTCCAGGACCTCAGCGTCGCCACCAGCACGGTCCGGGCGGAGAGCGTGGTGGTCTTTCCCAAGAAGGAGCTGCAGTTCCAGCGCGCCGAGGTCTTCGTAGCGGACACTCGCGTGATGAAGGTTCCTCTGTACCAGCTGAGCGTCTACAGCCCGGTGCTGGTGACGGAGGACTTCTTCAGCATCAACAACAACCAGGTCGCGATCAACTACCCCTACTTCCTGTCGCTGAAGCCGGGATCTTCGAGCCTGTTCCGCTTCCGCACCGGCGAGGCCTACGGCCGCGGATTCCACGCCAACAGCGGGATGTTCCTGGACTACGAGCTGAACTGGTCCAAGGGCGACCGCATGGAGGGCGGGTTCACCTACTCCGGCATCGGGCGCGACGACTACTCCCTGCAGCTGCGCCAGAACTACAGGCCCGACGACCTGACGCAGCTGTACCTGAACGCCGACCTCACCGAGGGCCGGTCGCTGTTCGGCAGCATGAGCCTTTCTCGGCAGTTCCGCGGATTCCAGGCGGGCCTGTCGGCCAACGCCACCACCGCCGTCCGCGGGACCTCGTACACCAACCGCTTCGTCAGCTTCACCGCCGAGCGCGACCCGATCGCCCTGAAAGGCGTCCCCGCCAAGCTGTATCTGGGGCTGACCGCCACCGAGTCCGAGGCCCTGACGCCCTCCGGCTCCTACAGCCAGTCCAGCGCAGGCCTGAGGGCGCGGCTTCAGGCCAGCCCGCAGAGGCTCGACTCGCAGTCCACGCTGGCGATGGGCATGGCGGTGTCGGCGGTTTCGGGGCGGCGCAACGGCGATCCGCTGGGCATGGAGGCCACCGCCGCTCTGACGCGCCAGCTGGGCTCGTCGGCCTCCCTGCTCGTCACCTACAACTTCAACGACGACCCGTTCAGCAGCCGGGTGCTGGGCAAGCACCGCCTCGCCGCGCAGGGCTCCTACCTGACCGGCCGGCTGCGCTTCAGCGGCTATCTGGCGCGGAGCTTGGACATCGAGCGCACCAGCTATCTGGTGGACGCCTCGTTCCGCTTCAGCCCGCTCTGGAGGCTGTCCAGCTACTACACCGAAGACAGCTACCTCGGGGCGTCGTACTCGGATTTCAACCTCGTGCTCAGCTATCGGCTGGGCCTGCGCGACTTTGGCTTGGTCTACTCCGGCACCACGAAACGGTTCGGCATTCAGGTTCTGGGCGCTGCTTTCGACTAGCGCGCTGCTGTTCGCCGCGGCTTCTGCGAGGGCCGAACCGTTCGGACGGTTCGGCTACGCTTCGCGCTTGGTGGTCCCCGGCCTGTCGCTGGACGCCGAGGGCATCGGATCCACGCACCCGGCCGCCGACCGCCTGCGGTTCGAGCACCGCTCGCTGATCTGGGTCGCGCAGCAGACGAGCGAGTACGGACAGACCGTGACGCTGACCGGGGCCTCGGGATCGCCCGCGAAGGCCCGGGCGAACCTGTGGGCGGAGGGGCTGGAGCTCTACTTCCGGGCGGGCATCCGGCTGCGACTCTCCTCGATGTCGCCTCCCTACCTCACCTGGGCCGAGGGCAGCGTCGGGCCCGGCGTGCCGACCCCCAAAGCCGGGTGGTGCGCGCTGTCGTTCCGCGACGCCCAGCCGCCGCTGGTGTTCGCCTTCGAGGGAGGCCAAGCCGGGCTGGTGCTCGAGGGTCGGTCCGGAGACTGGGTTCTGCGCACCGACGGTAGCTACCAAGGGTGGGTGCGGGTCGTGGCGCCTCTGGGCGTTCGGCCGCACGCGGCGAACTCGGCCCGCGAGCTGGGCGAGCTGGTCGCGCAGATCCGGCCTTGGGCCGAGGCCTGGCGGGAACCCTCGCCCAGCCTGCTCTCCACCGAGGTGACCGACGGACCCACCGCGGTCGAGGTCCGTTACAGGTTCGACCGGCCGGGAGCCGTGGTGCCGCCCGCCGCCATCCTGGGGCCGCTCGGGGGCTACGGCCCCAAGCTTACGGGCGAGCTGGTTCGGCGTCCGGCGCTGAACGACGAGGGTCCCGTGCACGCGCTGAAGGGCACGGAGCTGGCGCTGCGCTTCCCTTGCCGCCGCATCCCGGCGGGCCGCGCCCTGGGCGTGGGCAAGCCCGCGTGGGAGCCACCGGCCACGGTGTCGGCCATCGACGCTCCTTCGGTCGTGGAGCTGGCTCTGGCCCTGTTCTCCTCGTGGAGCGACAAGGCGGCGCAGGCGAGCGGACAGGAGGCGCTGGCCGCGTTCCTCTCGGACGCCGCGTTCGAGCCGGAGCCGCACACCAAGGCGCCGATGCCGTTCCGGGCGGACGGGTCGCAGGCCGAGCTCGCCGCGGCCCACGCGCTGCTGATGCAGGCGGTGTTCGGCAACCAGCAGGCTTCGAGCGGCGGCAACTCGCTGCTGACTTCGCTCTCTTGGCGGCGCGACGCGGCCACGTGGCGGTTCTGGGGCGTGCCCCAGGCCGTCGCTCGGCGGGTCGGGGCTCTCGCGGCGGTGGCGGGGGC
>DPBN01000302.1 GCA_003516955.1 Armatimonadota bacterium
ATCCTGTTCCCCGTCTTCGCCCAGGCCAAGGCTTCCGCCAAGCGGTCCGCCAGCCTGAGCAACGTCAAGCAGCTGGGTCTGGCCTGCATCATGTACGGCTCGGACTACGACGACAACATCCCGCTGTGGCTCAGCGGCGAGTGGCAGTACATGGCCGCCCCGATCGGCAACGATCCGACGGATCCGCGCCGGGCGCGCACCTGGGTGGAGATCACCTACCCGTACATCAAGACGCAGGCTCTGTACGCCGACCCGGTCCGCGGCGACGCCCTGGGCATCTTCGCGGGCGGCCCGCAGACCAGCGGCATCCGCTCCTATCGGAACCAGAACCGGTATCCGATGTACGGCATGAACTACCTGTTCCTCTCGCCGTTCCCCTACTGCGAGCGCGGCGAGTCCAAGTCGTTCACGCAGGCCTCTGAGGTGGCCAACACGGTGTTCCTGACGCAGAGCCGGCTCTTCACGGTGGAGTCGACCCGCGGCTGGTTCGGCGTGAACGCCCCGGGCATGTGGCCGATCATCTACCCGCACCCCGTGTATTGCATCTTCTCCGACGGCGCGGTGGGATCCGGCAACTGGTCGAAGCAGAACCCCGAAGGCAAGATCACGGCCAGCACGTTCGTGGACACCTCCGACGGCTCCAACGTGGTCTGGCTCGACGGCCACGCCAAGTACATGAAGGACAACGCCTTGGCCGACGGCACCGACTACTCGACGGCGAGCAAGACGAACTCGAACGAGGGTGCGATGATCGTCGACAAGTCGAAGTACCTCTGGAACCTCGACGACAACTACTATGAGTGATCGGGTGGGCAAGGTGAAGGCAGCCGCTGCTTTGCTTGCCGTGATCGCGGCGGCCGTCGCGCTCGCTGGATGCGACCGAAGCCAAGCCGATGCGCTCGAAGAGGTGAAGAGGACCGAGGCGAGGCAGAAGCAGATGGTGGAGGAGGCCAAGAAGAGCGGGCGAGGCGCTGCGGTTCCGATGTTCGATCTGGATCGCTAGCCTCACTTCAACCAACCTAAGATCGGCGCGGAGGCCTCGGGGTTCGCCCCGGGCCTCCTTTCCGTTGCGGGGGGCCGGACAAAGGCCGTCGGGGTCGGGACTCTGCCCGACCCCGACCTGGTTGCGGATCGTCCGATCGAATCCGATCGGTTCAGATTCGGCCCTCGGCACGAAGCTTCGGGTAGTGGCACGATTTGAACTTCTTGCCGCTGCCGCAGGGGCAGGGGTCGTTCCGCCCCACCTTCCGCCAATCGATGTCCCTCGTTCCGCCGTCGGATGCGATCGGTCCGTTGGGCAGGGCCGCGCCCTCGTCCACGCGCATCATCTGCGGAGGCTCCGGCTCCGGCTCTCGCTGGACCTGGGCTCGGAAGATCATCTTCACCGCCTGGTCGCGGATGCCTCGGAGCGTCCTTTCGAAGAGGTCGTGGGTCTCGCGCTTGTACGCCACCAAGGGGTCGATCTGTCCGTAGCCCCTCAAGCCGATGCCCTCGCGGATGTAGTCCACGATCTGCAGGTGCTCCATCCACTTGTCGTTCACGGCGTGGAGCATCACCTGCTGCTCGAGCTGGCGCATGATCTCGTCGCCGAGCTCCTGGATCTTGGCCTCGTAAGCCTTGGTCGCCGCGTCGATGCAGGCCTCGGTCAGCTCCGGCCCCGGCGGCATCTGCCGCAGCTCGTCCAAGCTGAGGTAGTCCATCACCGGGAAGATCTCGCTGAGGTCCTCGTAGAGCAGATCGTAGTCGAACACCCGACGCTCGTTCTCATCCACAACCCACGCGTTCTCCACGACCTCCGCGATCATGTCGCGGATGTAGCGCAGGAGCTCCGGCCTCTCGTCCTTGCCGAGCAGAATCTCGCGCCGCATCGCGTAGATGTGCTCGCGCTGGGCGTTCAGAACGTCGTCGTACTCCAGAACGTGCTTGCGGCCCTCGAAGTAGTGGTTCTCGATTCGCTCCTGCGTCTTTTCGATCATCCGGCTCAGGAACTTCGCGTTGACCTCCTCCATCGGCGGCCAAGCCTTCAGGAGCGGGTTCTCCAGCATCTTGGCGTTGAAGATCTTCCAGAGCTGGTCCTCGAGCGACACGAAGAAGCGGCTCTCGCCGGGGTCCCCCTGCCGCCCGGAGCGGCCCCGCAGCTGGTTGTCGATGCGCCTGCTCTCGTGCCGCTCGGTGCCGAGGATGTAGAGGCCGCCCAGCTTGCGGACCTCCTCCGCTTGGGCGAGCCGCTCGGTCTCCGTCAGAGGGAGCGGGGGCGCCGCCCGCTCGAGCCCTCCCCGGCGGAAGCTGGCGAAGGTGTTCGCGTACTCGTCGTCGAAGCTGGTATCGCCCTCGGCGGTGCGCGACATCTCGACCAGCTCGTCGGTCACACGGCCACCCAGCAGGATGTCCACGCCTCGGCCAGCCATGTTGGTAGCGATCGTCACTTGGCCCTTGCGACCGGCCTCGGCGATGACCAGAGCCTCTCGCTCATGGAACTTCGCGTTGAGCACGTTGTGCGGCACGCCCTCGCTGAGCGCCTGCTTCAGGTAGGCCTTGTTCTCCTCGGGCAGCTGCCACAGCCCGATCGCCCAGCTCAGGTTGTCGTCGTGCAGCGCGTCCGGCTGCATGTCGGCCTTGCGCAGCACCGAGGCCAGGGTCTGCCTGTCGATGTCCGCCAGATTGGTCTCGATGACCTTCTTCGCGTCCGCCACGAGGTCCTTCGGGAAGTTCTTCTTGCCCTCGACGGCCTCTCGCAGCCTCTGCACCAGCAGCAGCCGCTGGAGCATGTCGGGCGTCAGCCGGCTGGACACCACCTCGGACATTTCGATCGAGCGGGTGCCGACCAACACCGGCTGCTGCTTGGTGAACAGCCGCAGGATCTCGAACGCCACCCCGCGCAGCTTCGCCTCGAGGGTCTTGTAGACCACGTCCGGATGATCGACGCGGATCATCGGCCGGTGCGTGGGGATGCAGACCACATCGAGGCCGTAGATCTTGCGGAACTCGTCCTCCTCCGTCTTGGCGGTGCCGGTCATTCCGGCCAGCTTCTCGTACAGGCGGAACAGGTTCTGGAAGGTGATCGTCGCGATCGTCTGGCTCTCGCGCTGGACCGGAACGCCCTCCTTGGCCTCCAGAGCCTGGTGCAGGCCGTCGGAGAACCGCCGTCCAAACATCATGCGGCCGGTGTTCTCGTCGACGATCACGACCTCGCCGCCGCGCACCACGTAGTCCACGTCGCGCTGGAAGAGGGCGTAGGCCTTGACGCTGGCCATCACGTGGTGGAACAGCTTGGGGTCGTTGGCGATGTTGTCGATCCCCAACAGCTGCTCCACCATGTCCATGCCTTCCTCGGTGAGGCTGGCGCTGTGGTTCTTCTTGTCGGCGACGTAGTGGATGCCCGGCTTGTCGGCGTCGTCGGGCCCGCCGCCAACCAGCTGCCGGACCACCTTGTCCACGACCTTGTAGACCGACACGTCCTCGTTCGAGGGGCCGCTGATGATGTGCGGGGTCCTGGCCTCGTCGATGAGGATCGAGTCCACCTCGTCGATGATCGCGTAGTGCAGCTCGCGCATCACGAGCTGGTTCAAGCTGAAGGCCATGTTGTCGCGGAGGTAGTC
>DPBN01000419.1 GCA_003516955.1 Armatimonadota bacterium
GTCGGAGGTTCGAGTCCTCTCGAGCGCGCCAAGTTCCCCCAAGAAGCCCATCGTGGCTGCAGGTAACCTGTTTCCCGAGCCGTCGGCGCCGGAAGGTCCCGTTTTCGGGAGCAAGGTTGCCGTTTGGTGCGTTTCTTGTGGAAAGCGAACCCAGGACTGCAAGATGAGCATTGAGAACCCCGTGAAGGAAGCTCCGACCCGCCGAGCCGCGCTGGATTGGCGGTCGCTGACGCAGAGCCCTGAGTTCGTTCCCGTCGTCGCCGTCGTCGCGGCTTTCCTCTTCGCCTTCTGGCCGTTCGTCGCCAAGGTCTGGGGCCTGTGGTTCGCGGAGGACTCCTACTACGCGCACGGCGCGATCGTTCCGCTCTGTAGCCTGTTCCTGATCTACGACCGCTGGGAGAACCTGCGCAGGATTCCGGTTCGGGGCTTCTGGCCGGCAATCGTTCTCCTGCTCCCTTCGCTGTACTTGGGTTACGTGGCGCAGAGGACGGTCATCCAGACAGTCAGCTCGTTCGCCTTCATGGCCTCGCTCATCTCGGCCGTGCTGTTCCTGGCGGGTTGGCGCTGGCTGTGGGCCCTGGCCGGGCCGATCCTGTACCTGGTCTTTGCGCTGCCCGTGTGGCAGGCCGTGATCGACCGCATGACGGTGCCCCTGCAGGACTGGAGCTCGACGCTGTCCTACTATCTCTTGAAGCTGGGTGGCATGGAGCCCTTCCGCGCGGGAACCAACACGATCGTCCTGCCGAACTTCACCCTGGAGGTGGCGGTGGCCTGCAGCGGTCTGAAGCTGGCCTTGGCCGTGGTCGCGATCTCGGTGTTCTTCGTGATGGCCGCCAGGCTCCGGTGGTGGGCCAACGCGCTCCTGCTGGCCAGCTCGCTGCCGCTGGCGGTGGTGATCAACGGGATCCGCGTCGCGCTGATCGGGGTGGTCGGCAACCAGTACGGCGGCGAGGCGGGGATTCGGTTCCACGACACGAGCGGCTACATCGCTCTCGTGCTCTGCTTCGCCATTCTCTACAAGTTCACCAAGGCCCTGGGCTGGAAGTGACCTTCCACGATGCGAGACTCGACCATGAAGACGCGCGCCGCCATCCTCATCCTTCTGCTGGTCGCCACGGGAGTGGCCACGCTGTTCCGCAACCAGGTCACGGGGTATGAGCGCCCCGACGAGCGCTGGCTGGAGTCGGTCTTGCCGGACCGGATCGGGGAAGCGTCCTACCTGCCGAGCGGCGAGAATCCCAAGCAGTCCTACTCGATGGACCGCGCCACGTACGACGCGCTCAAGCCGATCGGCATCGTGGCCCGCGTCTACCAGCAGGGGCCGCACCGCTACGACGTCGTGGTCATCTCCGGCGACGAGCCGAACACCTTCCACGACCAGACCTGGTGCTTCAAGATGCAGAACTGGCGGATCCTGGAGGACCGCACGGTGGCAACCCCGACGCGGGAGTACGGCGCGGTGCCGATGCGGCTGATCCACGTGGCGAACGACCAAACAAACCAGTGGATGGTCTTCGTGTTCCGCGGGCCGGAGGGGCGGTTCCACCCGGACTTCGGCGGAATGTGGAGGGAGTTTTTCCTCAGCGATCTCAAGAAGGGCGTGCCGACTCCGACGTCGTTCCTCCGGGTGATCGGCCTCTCGGGCCAGAGTCCGGAGGAGGTGCTGTCGTTCGCAGCCGAGGCGATCGACGCGGGGTGCATGCCCTACGGTCCCGCCAAGGGTACCTGATGCCATGAGCATCAGGTAATATGATTGCGACCAGCTAAGGGATCGTCCTTGCTGCCCCTTCTGCGGGGAGCGGGACGGAGGCTGGGTGCCGTGTCGTTGTTGTCAAGAATAGGGAGGTGAGATTTTGAGCTTGTCGAAGGACGCTTGCGTCAAGCGCTTGGCTCTGGTCGGGAACTTCCTTCCGAGGCGCTGCGGCATCGCCACCTTCACCACGGATCTCCACGCCGCACTCCAGGCGCAAGGAAGGGATCTGGACGTCTTCGCGGTCGCGATGAACGACGTTCCGGAGGGCTACCGTTACCCGGAGGCCGTCCGGTTCGACATCCGGCAGAATTCGCTCTCCGACTACCGCCATGCCGCCGACTACCTGAACTACGGCCGCGTGGACCTCGTCTGCGTGCAGCACGAGTACGGCATCTACGGCGGGGAAGACGGTTCCTACGTGCTCGACCTGATGCGGGAGCTGAGGATGCCGATCGTGACCACGCTGCACACGGTTCTGCAGACGCCGACGCCGGGCCAGAGGAAGACGCTCCTGCAGATCGCACAGCTTTCGGACCGCCTGGTGGTCATGAGCGGCAAGGCCAAGGAGATTCTGCGGGAGGTCTACGGCGTGCCGGAGAGCAAGGTGGCCCTGATCCACCACGGCATCCCCGAGATGCCCTTCGTGGATCCGAACTACTACAAGGACCAGTTCGGGGTGGAAGGAAAGAAGGTCGTCCTCACGTTCGGTCTGCTCTCTCCCGGAAAGGGCATCGAGCATATGGTTCGGGCCCTGCCCAAGATCGTCGCGAAGCACCCCGACGCCGTGTACATTGTGCTCGGGTGCACGCATCCGCACGTGAAGAGGATGCACGGCGAGAGCTACAGGCAGTCGCTCCAGAGTCTGGCGAGGCAGCTCGGAGTCGCCGACCACCTGGTGTTCCACGATCGGTTCGTGGAGCTGTCGGAGCTGCAGGAGTTTCTCGGCTGCGCCGACATCTACGTGACTCCCTACCTCAATCGCGAGCAGATCACGTCCGGGACGCTGACGTATGCTCTCGGCGCGGGCAAGGCCGTGGTCTCCACGCCGTACTGGCACGCGGAGGAGCTGCTGGCGGACGGCCGCGGCGTGCTGGTGCCGTTCGCGGACCCGGACGCCTTGGCCGAGGCGATCAACGCGCTGCTGGACAGCGACGTGGAGCGCCACGCGATGCGCAAGCGCGCCTACCAGTACACGCGCTCCATGGTGTGGCGCGAGATCGGTCGCCAGTACCTGGAGCTGTTCGAGGAGGTTCGACAGGCTCGGGCGCTCAGCCCGAAGCCGGTCTTCAGGGCGAGGTCGGTGCAGGGACCGACCCGAGGCATGCCCGTCCCGAAGCTGGACCACGTCCTGCGCCTGACGGACGACGTCGGCATCTTGCAGCACGCGAAATACGCGGTGCCGAACCGCGACCACGGCTACTGCACCGACGACAACGCTCGCGCGCTGATCGTTTCCTTGGTCGCCAGAGACCAGATCGAGGACCCCAAGGTCTGCGACAAGCTTTCCTCCACCTACATGGCGTTCCTCCTGCACGCGTTCCACGAGGACACGGGCAGGTTCCGGAACTTCATGAGCTACGACCGAAGATGGCTGGAGGACGTCGGCTCGGAGGACAGCCACGGGCGGGCGCTCTGGGCGCTCGGCGAGGCGGTGGACCTGCAGGGGTCCGAGGAGATCCTCGGAACCGCGCAGTTCATCTGGGAGAAGGCCCTCCCGGTGGTCGAGGGGTTCACTTCGCCGAGGGCGTGGGCGTTCACCCTGGTGGGGATCGACCGGTACCTCGAGCGGTTCCCAGGCGATACCGCCACCCGCCGAACGCGCGAGAAGCTCGCCCAGAAGCTGATGGACCTCTACCGCGCCAACGCGACGGAAGACTGGCCCTGGATCGAGGACACCGCCACCTACGACAACGGCAAGGTGTGCGAGGCCCTCATCCGGACCGGGGCTTCCTTGGAGGACCCGGAGCAGCTCAGGGCAGGTCTGACGATGCTCCGGTGGCTCACGCGGGTCCAGTTCGAGGCGGATGGCCACTTCGTTCCGATCGGCAACGATGGATGGTTGCGCCGCGGCGGAACCCGGGCGCGCTTCGACCAGCAACCGCTGGAGTGCCACTCGATGGTCGACGCCTACTTGGCTGCCTACGAGGCTACCGAGGATCCGGCGTGGCTTTCGTACGCCCGCGCCTGCGTGGACTGGCTCGTCGGTCGGAACGATCTCGGCACCCCGCTGTACGACTTCCATTCGGGAGGCTGCAGCGACGGCCTGCTGCCCGATCGGATCAACCTGAACCAAGGGGCCGAGTCCACCTTGTCGTGCCTGCTGGCGATGCTCCGGCTGCTGCGGGCGAAGGCCCCGGAAACGCCGTCGTTTGCCGCGGTGAAGGCGGATGAGCCCGCGGCCGAGCCCTTGGGCACCGCCTGATCGACTATCCGACCTGCTAAAACGGGTCCGGCCGGCGGGAATTCCGGCCGGACCTTTTGGTAGCCTGAAAGGGATGACTGGCCTCGTCGCGCTTCTGTCGGCCTTGGTCGCCGCCACGCAGCAGCCCAACCCTTGGGAGAATCCAAGCGTCCAGGCGGAGAATCGGGAACCCGCGCACGCCTTGCTGCGGCAATACCCGACCGTGGCGGCTGCGATCGCCGGGAGGCCGCAGCAGGCCATCCGTCACGTCCTGTTGGACGGCCAGTGGCGCTTCTGGTGGGTCGGGAGGCCGGACGAACGGCCGATGGGCTTCGAGTCCCCGGAGTACGACGACTCCTCTTGGAGGACGATCCGCGTGCCCTCGTGCTGGGAGACCGAGGGCTACGGCGTGCCGATCTACACCAACGTCGCCTACCCCTTCCGCGCCGATCCGCCGCGCATCGATTCCTCGTACAACCCGGTGGGTTCCTACCGCACTTGGTTCGAAGTGCCGAAGAGCTTCGGAGGACTGCGCAAGTACCTGCGCTTCGACGGCGTTTACTCGTTCTTCACGCTGTGGGTCAACGGCAAGCGGGTGGGCTTCAGCAAGGACAGCAAGCTGCCCGCCGAGTTCGACGTCACCCCCTACGTGAAGCCGGGGAGGAACCTGCTGGCCGTGGAGGTCTTCCGGTGGAGCGACGGCAGCTACCTTGAGGACCAAGATATGTTCCGCTTCGGTGGGATCTTCCGAAGCGTTCACCTTGAAGCGCGACCTGAAACCCACGTGGCGGACCTCCGGCTGCACCCGGGAGTCGACCTTAAGGCTGGAACCGAGACCCTTCGGATCGAGGCGGATCTGACGCAGGGACAGCAGGATGCGGCCGCTAGGCTGTCCTTCCGTCTCTACGACTCCTCGGGCCAACCGGTGGCCGATGCCGTGCAGATCCAGGCGAGGAAGGGGACGACGACCGTGGAAGCCTCGCAGAGCTACCGCGGGCTCAAGCTGTGGTCGGCTGAGAAGCCGAACCTGTACGTGCTCGTCGCGGAGCTGAACGACTCGGCGGGGCGGCCGTTGCAGATCCTCTCCTCCCGGATCGGGTTTCGGAAGATCGAGTGGGACGGCGGGGTCTTCCGTGTGAACGGCAGGCCCGTGAAGCTGCACGGCGTGAACCGCCACGACCACGACCCCGACACCGGCAGAGCCGTTTCCTACGAGCGGATGCTCCAGGACATCCTGCTCTTCAAGCGAAACAACATCGACACCGTCCGAACGA
>DPBN01000083.1 GCA_003516955.1 Armatimonadota bacterium
AGCGCCGGTTCGAGCGCGAGGGCTGGGAAGTCGACCTCGCCGAGTCGGCGGCCCAGGCCGTCGAGAAGATCTCCCAGGCGGAGGTCCCGTACGACGTGGTCGTCACGGACATGAGCATGGAGGACCCGGCGGCCGGCGTCCGGGTGCTGCAAGCCGCCTTCGCCAGGGACCTGTTCGCGCAGGTCATCGTCATGACCGCCTACGGCCAGGTCGCGAACGCCGTGGAGTGCATGAAGCGCGGCGCCTTCGACTACATCGAGAAGAACCGGCCCGGCGCCGACGTGTACGAGGTGCTCGTCGGCAAGATCCACGAGGCTCTCGACGAGCGGAGGCGCGACATCCGCATGGTTTCCAAGTGGGAGCGCACCGCGGAGTTCCAGAGGGCCCGGAAGCAGCGCCGTGGGTCGCCCTCTTGAGCGCCTGAGGGAAGGCACGCGCGGCACCGAGTGGGAGGGCCGCCTCTGGCTCGTGGGCGGAGCCGTCCGGGACCGGCTGCTGGGCAGGCCCGCGCCCAGCGACTTGGACCTGGTGATGGAGCGTTCCGCGCTGGAGTTCGCCGACTGGTGCTGGCGTCACCGTCTGTCCGAGATCCGTCCCGTCACCTACCCTCGGTTCGGCACGGCCATGGTGATGGTCGACGGTGCGACGGTCGAGCTGGTCACCGCCCGCAGCGAGAGCTACCGGGCCGACAGCCGCAAGCCCGAGGTCCGGCCGGCCACCCTGCTGGAGGACGCGCGGAGAAGGGACTTCACGGTCAACGCGCTGTACGAGAACCTGCACGATGGCACGCTGGCGGACCCCTTGGGCGTGGGGCTGCAGGATCTGCGCCGACGCGTCCTGCGTACGCCGATCCCTGCAGAGGACACCTTCGAGGAGGACCCGCTCCGGATGCTGCGCGCCGTGCGCTTCCGGTGGCAGATCGGCTTGGAGCCCGCAGAGGGCCTCTGGGACGCCATCCGAGCCAAGCGCGCTCGGCTCGCGATCGTCAGTCGCGAGCGCATCCGGGACGAGCTCACCAAGATGCTGGGCCTCGCTGACGCCGACCGTTGCCTGAACGACCTGCTGGAAACCGGCCTCTTGGAGCTCTTCGCCCCGGAGCTCGCCGCGATGAGGGGCGTCGCGCAGGGGGATTACCACCACTTGGACGTGTGGGACCACACCCTGCTGGCGCTGAGGAACCTGGGTCCCGGCGATCTGGTCGCAAGCCTCGGGGTTCTCCTCCACGACGTGGGAAAGCCGCCGACCCGGTCGGTCGACGCGGAGGGCCGAGTCCGGTTCCTTGGCCACGAGGCGGTGGGCGCGGAGGTCGCCGAGCGGTGGCTGCGCGAGATGCGCTATCCGGCGTCCGTGGCGTCCCAAGTGGCCAAGCTGGTCAAGGGCCACATGCGCCTGATGTCGGCGGAGGAGTTCACCGACTCTGCCCTCCGAAGGCTGGTGCGGGACTTCGGGCCGCTGCTCCCCCAGCTTTTGGGCGTCGTCGAGGCGGACGCCTCCGCGCTGAGGCCGGGCGTGCGCCGGATCGACGTCCCCGCCCTGAGGGAGAGGATCCGGCGGCTGAGCGAGCAGGCCCCGCCCGCCGCGCTGGAGAGTCCCCTGAGCGGAAGCGAGATCATGGAGCTGACGGGCTGGACCGAAGGCCCGCGGGTGGGCAAAGCCAAGGCGTGGCTCCTCGAGCGGGTGCTGGACGGCACGATTCCGCCCCAAGACGCGGAGGCGGCGCGCGCCGCGCTGATGGAGGCCCTGCGGTCGGGCGACTTGCCATAATGCGGGCATGCAGCGCTGGAGACCGATCCTCCCCTGGCTCGCGGCTGTCATCCTGACGGCCGCCCTGCTGGTCTATCAGCGGCGCACGGGGCCGACCTACCCCATTTCCGTGTCCACGTTGGTCGGCGGGGAAAGGGTGGCCGGGCGCCTGATCCGGTCGCAGGAGACGACGGGGCCCGCCAAAGTGGAGCTCACCGCGGGGCCGAGCCTCCGCGGCACGCTCGTGTGGCGCAGGTATCCCACCGACGAGCCTTGGCAGAGCCTCGAGATGCGGCGCGAGAACGATCGGCTCGTCGCGGAGCTCCCGAAGTTCCAGCGGGCGGCCAAGCTGGAGTACCAGGTCCGTCTGGAGGCTCCCAACGGCTCGCGGGAAATCCTTCCGACCGAAGGGACGGCGATCTTGCGCTACAAGGACCCCGTTCCCACGTGGCTCCTCTTGGTCCACATCCTCGCCATCTTTCTCGGCCCGGTGTTCGCATTCCGGGCGGCTGTGGGCTGGATGACCCGCGAGCCCAGTCCTTGGCGATGGGTTCCATGGGTGGTCGTGTTCCTCGGTCTTGGAGGGTTCGTCCTAGGGCCGATGATGCAGAAGTACGCCTTCGACGCTTGGTGGACGGGCTGGCCGGTCGGCGAGGACCTGACGGACACGAAGACCCTCGTGGCGTGGCTGTTTTGGGTCGCTGCGCTTTGGCTGTCCAAGGCCCGGCCGAAGTTCGGATCGGTTGCCTTTTGGGTGGCGCTCCTGGTCATGGTCGGGGTGTTCCTCATCCCGCACAGCGTTCGGGGGAGCCAAGTGGACTGGTCGAAGGTGCCTGACTCCAATCCGACGGGCCGCTCACTCTAGCGGCGGCGGGGTTCGGCGCACGGCGTCCAGCGGAACGGCCATGTTGAAGGCGCGCCACTGCTTGGTCACGCGCTTCATGCGTCCGATGGCCACGTCGCCGTTCGTCTTGAAGTTGTCCCACTCGGAGTCCAGGGCCAGCCAGTAGTCCGCGCCGACGCCGAGCAGGTAGCGGGCACGGTCCCGATCGTCCGGCTTGCTCGGATCAGCAGGCACCAGTCGGGCTTGGACCGTAACGAACACGCCGGCGAGGTCCTCGGGGTGGATCTCCACCCGTCCGGCCTTCGTCCAGAAGTGGAAGTTGAAGCCCCTCTCGAGCCGGACGGACACGCCGCCCTCGGGTTCTGGTCGGACGTCCGCGGGCTTGTTCGCGTCCTCGGCGAAGTCCTCGCGGTAGGCCGCACCCTCGATCTCACCGGCGGAGACGAGCGACCACTCGCCAGTGCGCTTGGACAGCAGGTAGGCGCGCAGCCCGCGGAGCTGCACCCGGGTGTTGGCGGCAGGGAGGGTGCCTCTCTCCAGATAGACCTGCCCCCACGGTATGAACGCCCGAAACCGTCCGGGCTGGAGTCCCATGCCGACGCGCGGCCTCGCCGCCCAGTTGTACGAGTCTGGCACGCCGGACAGCTTCGCCTCGTGCGGCAGCGTCATGTCCTCGAGGAGCGTGCGCAGGCTGTTCAGGGGGCCGGAGGCCATCGGCAGGACGGCGAGCCACGGCAGCATGGCCGAGTCTAGCACGGGCCGAGGGGTATCCTTCCCGTTGCGGCGCGCGCCTGTAGCTCAACGGATAGAGCAACGGCCTTCTAAGCCGTTGGTTGCGGGTTCGAATCCCGCCGGGCGCGCCACTCCTCTGCGGTCAGGGCTCGAAGCGGAACCTCGCCTCCAGGCCCTCGGCGGAGTTCGGCCCGACCCATACGGTGAAGGTTCCCGGCTCCAGGCGCAGGCGCCCCTCGCCGTCCAGGAAGCCGAGGTCATTCCTCGCCACGGTCAGCTCGACCTGAACTTCCGTGCCCTGGGGCACCGCGACGCGGCGGAACGCCTTGAGCTCCTTCACGGGGCGGCTGATCGAGGCGACGTCGTCCCGCACATAGAGCTGCACGACCTCCTCGCCGTCCCTCGTTCCGGTGTTCGCGACGGTGACCTTGGCCCGGAGCCCGTCCGCGTCCGTCTCGATGCGCAGGTCGCGGTACTCGAACTCCGTGTAGGTCAGGCCGAACCCGAACGGGAACTGGGGGCTGTCGGGCCGGTCGACGTAGCGGTAGCGGAAGTTGGGAACCGGTCGGCCCGTGTTCTTGTGGTTGTAGTAGATCGGCACCTGACCGAGGCACCTGGGGAACGTGACCGGCAGCCGCCCGCCGGGCTCGGCGTCGCCCATCAGCACGTCCACGATGGCCGGCCCGGACTCCAAGCCCGGGTGGAACGCGAACAGCACGGCGTCGGCGGCCTCGAGCACCGGCTCCAGGGCCAGACTCCGTCCGGCTGCGACGACCGCCACCAGCGGCGTGCCGATCTTGCCCAGGTACTGCAGCAGCTCCGTCTGTCCGGGCGGCAGGTCCAGGGTGGTTGTGGAGTTGTCCTCGCCGCTCCGGTGGCGCCACTCGCCGACGGCGGCGACCACCACGTCGCAGAGCCTCGCCAGCGCCACGGCCTCGTCCGGGAGGACGGCGTGCCAGACCTCCTTCGGCCCGGGATGGGAACGCAGGGCCGACAGGATGTCGGTCATGTCCTGCTCTTCGCCGTCCAGGGTCCACGTGCCGAAGAACGTCTCCCGGACCGCAGGGTTGGCCAGCGGCCCGACGAGACCGATCCTCGTGCCGGGCCGGAGCGGGAGCAGGCCGCCCTTGTTCTGCAGCAGCACGATCGCGCGGCGGGCCAGCTCTCGGGCGGCGCTCCGATGCTCGTCGGGAATCTCCACCAACGCGGCGTCCTCGGGCGTGTAGGGATCGTCGAACAGCCCGCAGTCGGCCTTGAGCCGCAGCACGCGCCGCACGGCGTCGTCCAGCACCGCCATCGGGACCTTGCCGGCTCGCACCAGCTCAGGGAGGTGCCTCCAGTACGCTCCGCCGGCCATGTCGATGTCCACGCCCGCGAGGATCGCGAGCTGCGCGGCGTGCGGGAGGTCCTCGGCGACGCCGTGGTTCACCAGCTCGGCGACGGCGTTCCAGTCGCTCACGATCACGCCGTCCCAGCCCCAGCGGCGCCGAAGAATGCCGTTGAGAATCTCGCCGTTCGCGGTCGCCGGCTTGCCGTCGAACTCGATGAACGCCGCCATGACGGTGGCCACTCCGGCCTTCGCCGCCGCGCGGAACGGCGGAAGGTAGACGTTCTCCAAAGTCGTCGGCGTGATCTCGCCGGTGTTGTAGTCGCGTCCGCCCTCGGCCGTGCCGTAGCCCACGTAGTGCTTGGCGCACGCGGCCATCCCGGCCATCGTGTGCAGGCCCGCCTCCTGGAACCCGCGGACGACGGCCTCGGCCATCACCGAGGCCAGGTGGGGGTCTTCGCCGAAGCCCTCGGCGATCCTTCCCCAGCGCGGGTCCCGTGCGATGTCGAGCATCGGCGTGAACGTCCAGTGGATGCCGTCGGCGCGCGCCTCGCGGGCGGCGATCCCAGCGAGCCTCAGCACCCCCTCCGGCCAGAAGGAGGCCGCTTGGCCCAGCGGGATCGGCCCGACGGTGCGGTGGCCGTGGATCACGTCGCGGGCGAAGAGCAGGGGGATGCCGAGGCGGGAGCGCTCCACC
>DPBN01000175.1 GCA_003516955.1 Armatimonadota bacterium
TGGGTCCCCCTGTGGAGAATCGTTCCACGAGCCTTCGGTGGCGGGGCAGAACGAACTCCCGGTACTGCTCCGCGGAAAGCAGAGCGACCGAGTCGTCGGCCCACCCGAAGCCCTCCTGAACGACGGGCAGGCCCAGCTCGCGGCGATAGGCCTCGATGCGCCTGGCGATGCCTTCTGTGACAAAGTCCAGCAACTCCTCCGCGTACCCTGGGTCCTCCATCAGGTCGAGGCAGAACTCCGTTGTTCCCCGAAGGTTGCAACAGACGGTCATTGGCCCGTCCGTTCCAAGGCCCGTCGGCCAGCCTGCACGGATCGGAATTCCCTTGTGCGTCCTTCCGTGCTCCTCAGCTTGGCGAAAGTACTCGTAGAAGTCCCAGTTCCGACGCAGGAAGGACTGCTCGAAGGGGTCCGGCAGACCCTGATCGAACAGCATCCGCTTGCGGTCGTTGGTCAGAATCGGCACGGTGTCCGGCACCTGCCCGTCGTGGAACTCGATCGGGCATCCGAACCAGGCAGCCTCGTAGACGTTCTGGAAGTCCACCTCGATGCGCCACTCGCTGGGCCATCCCATCTCGTGGTCGGCCGGGATGTGGAAGCGGATGTACTCGAGGTGCTCCAGCTGGCGCCGCAGCATCGTCTCCGGATCCGCGAAGTAGCGCTCGAAGTCGATCTTCTCGGGGTTGGCCGGATGCTCGAACATCGTGAAGCGCACATTGATGCCAAGCACCATCGGCACCCGAGTGGGGCGCCCGGCCCGGTAGGCCTCCCACACCAGCTTCACTTCGCGGTTGTGCGCCTCGAAATCCATCACTTTAGGGACACCTCCAGCCCCTCGCCGTCAACGGCGCAGTTCAGGCTCGCCGCCATGTTGCGCGGATCCCGCACGAACTCCAAGTAGTAGCGGAGCGTGTCCGCCAGATTCACGCTGTTGTGGGCCAGAACGATCGCCCCCTTTGGCAGGCGGTCCCAGGCAGCCTCGACGATGTCAAGGTACACACCCTTGCCTCGCCCGCCGGCGCCGTCGGCGTCGAGGTACAGGAGATCGATCGGGTGCCCATACTCGGCCGCGAAGGCAACCGCATCCGCCGCGACGATCCTCGCCGTACCGGTGGGGTCCAGCATCCGGACGTTCCTCTCCGCCCGAGCGGCCTCCTCCGGCACGATTTCAACCCCTACAAGGTCTTCGGCGGAGTACACGGCTCCGGGCCCTACGGCCGCTCCCGCGTTGCAGATGAAAGTGTTCCCACAAAACACCCCCGCCGCCAGCATCCGCTTCGGTCTTCGGATCGCGTTGATCGCCCAAATCAGTCGCTGCATCCTCGGCGTGATGGCCGTCCACGGAATCTCGAAGGACGCAGCCACGGCCTCTCGGAACCTCAAGAACGCGCCCTCGTCGTAAGTCGCCGCGTGCAGGATGCCCCGGCCGGCGAGCTCCCGCAGGGCCTCCGCGACGACCTCGCGCTCTCTCTCCAGCGGCTCCAGCTGGCGGTGGGGAGAACGCATGTCCATGCGGTACGTCTGCCAATCGGGGGCTTCGAAGCGCTGTTCCATAGCGCCCCAGCTTATCGAATCTTAACGACCAGGGTCTACAATGGCCGCGTGAAGCGGTCGGTCAAGTGGTGGCTCCTCGCCGGGTTGATCCTGGTCGGTTGTTCCGATGCCCAGCGCGTCGGTGAAAGCGCCGACGGTTCGGCGATCGTGCCCACCCTACAGAAGATCCAGCCTGCGGGACGGGTCCTGGAGGTGCCGGGGCGGCCGGTCGACATGGAGCCGTTGGGCGGCTCGCTCGTCGCGATCCTCGACAACCGCGGAATCCTACTGCTGGACGCCGACTCCTGGCGGGTTGCGGGAGAAGCGCAGCTGAAGGCCGGCACCTCGCAGATCGGCTTGGCTTGGGATTCCGCTGCCAAGCGGCTTTTCGCCTCGACCGCGGGCAGCGAGATCGCCGTGGCCTCTCTCGACGGTGGCGGCCTGTCGCTGAAGGATCCGATCGCGCTCCCGAGCGCTCCCGTCGGCGGCGCAGCCTACCCGACCGGGCTGGCCTGGGACGCCGCTTCGAGGCGACTGTACGCCTGTCTTTCGCGTTCCAACGCGCTCGCGGAGATCGACCCGGAGTCGCGAGCCGTCCTCCGCTCGGTGCAGGTGGGCGTGGCCCCGTTCGATGTGCAGCTTCTGCCCGAGTCCAAGGAGGCTCTCGTCGCCTGCTGGGCGGACGTTCCTCCGGAAGGCCGAAAGCGCGCCGACTCCTCTGGCACGGAGGTGGAGGTCGATGACCGCGGGATCGCCGTCGGCGGGGTTCTCTGCCGGGTGGACCTGCGCTCGTTCCGCGTCGTCGCGAAGCTGCCCCTGCCCCGCCAACCCAGCGAGATCGCCCTGTCGCCGGACGGCAAGCGAGCGTTCATCGCCGACGCCAACGACGACACCGTCAGCGAGATCGACCTGGCGTCCTGGCGCATCGTTCGGCACCACGAGATCCACCCCCGGAGCGGCTTTCCGTTCGGCACGGCACCGACCTCAGTCGCGTTGTCGTCGGACGGCACCTCGCTCTACGTGGCTTGCGGCGGGATGAACGCCATTGCGGTCTACGATCTGCGCGCCAAGAGGGTTCGCGGCTGGATTCCCTCAGGCTGGTACCCCTCCTGTGTTCGCGTGCTCGGAAAACGGCTCCTCGCTGGATCCGCGAAGGGCTTCGGCTCCCGAGGCAAGCCGGACGCACAAGGCGGGCGGAGCGTGTACTCCTTCACAGGGACGCTGAACCTGGTGGATCTCCCCGACGCCAAGGCGCTCGCCGGATTCACCCGCGCCGCGTTGGCCAACGCCAGGGTCGCGAGCGCGGTTCGGGCGGCCGAGCGAACCCGCGACGCGGCGGCGCCCAAGCCCGTGCCGTCCCGCGTCGGCGATCCCTCTCCGATCCGCCACGTGTTCTACGTCATCAAGGAGAACCGAACCTACGATCAGGTGCTGGGCGACCTCACCCAGGGCGACGGCGACCGCCGCCTCTGCATGTTCCCCAGAGAGGTCACGCCCAACCACCACGCGTTGGCGGAGGAGTTCGTTCTCCTGGACAACTTCTACTGCAATGGCGTGAATTCGGCGGACGGCCACGCATGGTCGACCGAGGGCAACGCGACCGCGTACTACGAACGGACGTTCGGCGGATGGGCCCGGAGCTACCCCTTCGGCGACGACCCCTTGGCCACCAGCCGCTCTGGCTACATCTGGGACAACGTCCTCGACCGCGGCCTCTCCTTCCGCAACTTCGGGGAGTTCGCCTACACCGAGCCGGCTGGCAACGAAAGCTTCACCCAGATTCTCGCCGACTGGCGCGCCGGAACCAACCGCGTGCGGTACCGCCAAAGGATCGGCGTCGCGAGGGTTGCGAGGTACAGCGTGTGGGACTACCCCGGTTGGAACATGGGCATCCCCGACGTCGTGCGCGCCGACGTTTTTTTCCGAGAGCTGCGACGAGCCGAGGCAAAGGGCGAGGAGTGGCCCAGCTTCACCACTATCTACCTGCCTCAGGACCACACCTCTGGTTCGGCGCCGGGAATGCCCACGCCGAGGGCACACGTGGCGGACAACGACCTGGCCCTCGGCCGGGTTGTCGAAGCCATCTCCAAGAGCCGCTACTGGCCAAACAGTGCCATCTTCGTGATCGAGGACGACCCACAGAACGGCTTGGACCACGTCGACGGCCACCGATCCCTCTGCCTGGTGGTGAGCCCGTACGCCAGGCGTGGGGTCACCGTCTCGGAGTTCTACAACCAGACCTCTGTGCTCCACACCATCGAGCGCATCCTGGGCCTGCCTCCGATGAACATGATGGACGCCATGGCTCCCGTCATGGACGCCTGCGTCCAACCCAAACCCGACCTGCGGCCTTACACCGCTCTACCGGTGAGCGTGCCGCTGGATGAGCTCAATCCTCCAGCCTCAAGCCTGAAGGGGGAGCGCAGGCGGCTGGCCCTGCTCAGCGCCCGGCAGAACTGGCGAATCCCCGACGCCGTGCAGGACAGGTCGGTCAATAGGGCCACGTGGTCGGCGGTCTACCCAGACCAACGCTACCCTTCGGAATGGGAGGGTCCGCACGGGCGTGGGCTGCGGGCGAGGGGCCTGGTTCTGGACACCCACCAGGCTGACGACTGATCGCGCCGCTACAGGTTGAGGAGCTTCGAGGCTGCGACCATGTCCTTGTCGCCCCGCCCGCTCATGCAGACCAGCACGCGGCTGCCCGGGCGGAAGCGGCCGCTCTGGAACAGCGCTGCGAAGGCGTGCGCGGTCTCGAACGCCGGAATCAGCCCCTCGAGCTGGGAAACAACCTGAAACGCCTTCAGCGCCTCCTCATCGGTGGCCGTGACATATTGAACGCGCCCGGTGTCCTTCAGGAACGCGTGCTCGGCGCCTACCCCGGGGTAGTCCAACCCTGCGCTGACGGAGTGCGTCGGCAGCACCTGGCCGTTCTCGTCCTGCATCAGATAGCTGAAGGATCCATGCAGCACGCCCGGCGAGCCGGCGGACAGCGGAGCCGCGTGCTTGCCGGTCTCCACCCCGCAACCTCCGGCTTCGACCCCGACGAGGCTCACCGTCGGCTCTGGGACGAACGCATGAAACGCGCCGATCGCGTTGCTCCCTCCGCCCACGCAGGCCACCACCACGTCCGGCAGACGGCCGTGCCGCTCCTGATACTGGTGCTTGGCCTCGAGGCCGATGACCGACTGGAACTGACGAACCATGTAGGGGTAGGGGTGTGGACCGGCGGCCGTCCCGATGACGTAATGCGTCGTGCGCACGTTGGTCACCCAGTCCCGCATTGCCTCGTTGAGCGCGTCCTTCAGGGTCCGGGTGCCCGAAGCGACCGGAATCACCCGCGCCCCGAGGAGCTTCATCCGAAAGACGTTCAGCTCCTGTCGGTGGCAGTCCTCCTCGCCCATGTACACGTCGCACTGGAGGTCGAACGCGGCGCAGGCGGTTGCCGTCGCTACCCCGTGCTGACCGGCACCGGTTTCCGCGATGATCCGCTTCTTCCCCATCCGCTTGGCCAGCAGGCACTGGCCGATCGCGTTGTTGATCTTGTGCGCGCCGGTGTGGCACAGGTCCTCCCGCTTGACCGAGACCTGAAGACCAGTGGCTTGGGAAAGCCGCGGGCACTCCGTCAACGGCGTCGGCCTGCCGACG
>DPBN01000171.1 GCA_003516955.1 Armatimonadota bacterium
GCCGCTCCACGATCTTCCGGGCGATCGCCCTGGCGAACCTCTCGTCTCCGTAATCGCGCAACAGGTCCTCGATCTCGCCCAGGGCCAGCCGGTTCAGTAGGCTCGAGGCCGGCTCGCCGCGCCCGCGGTCCATCCTCATGTCCAGCGGTCCTTCCTGCAGGAAGCTGAAGCCGCGGAGCGGGTCGTCGACCTGCGCGCTGTTCAGGCCGAGGTCGAGCAAGATCGCGTCGGCCTGCAAACCCAGGTCCGCCAAGGTGTCGGGGATCGCCCGGAAGTCCTCGCAGAACCACAGCTTCCGGAGCGGCAGGCGCTCCAGCCTGCGCTGGGCGTGCGCCAGCATCGCCTCGTCCCAGTCGAAGGCCACGAGCGTTCCGGCGGCCCCGGCTGCCTCGGCCATGCGCTCGGAGTGCCCGCCGAGGCCCACGGTTCCATCCACCATGACCGCACCCGGGCGGATGGCGAGCGCCGCCATCACCTGCTCCACCATCACCGGCTCGTGCCTGGGGTTCTTCGCTTCCATCGCCAAAGGTCCCGCGACCACCGCTCGTCGGGCGCGCTCCCACGGACGCCCCTTGGGAGGAGCCCAAACCGCCGTCCCGATCACGCCGGCGCCCCCTGCATCAGCCTCAAGGCCCTCTCCAGACGCAGGCGCCTCTCCTTGCCGTACTCGTCCGGGTTCTCCAGGAACTGCCGATATTCGTCCTCGTCCCAGACCTCCACCCGGTCGAACGCTCCGACGAGCTTCACCTTCTGCTTCAGGCGCGCGAGCTCCCGGAGGCGCTGCGGGATCACCAGGCGGCCCTGGGCGTCGAAGCGGAGCGAGTCCTGCGCCTCGCCGAACACCAGCCGCTTGTACTCCTCGGCGCCGGCGTTCTCCTTGGGCACCAGATACAGCCACTTCTGGAGCTCGATCCAGTGCCACTCGGGCAGGATCACGACGCATCCGTTGGTGCCGAGGGTGATGGCGCAGTCCTCGCCCAGGCGGTCGCGCTTGGCCTTGGGGATGAGGACGCGCCCCATCTTGTCGATGGTTGTGTCCTCAGTCCCGACGAGGGGCTTGAACCCTGCCGGCAGCTGCCTCGTCTCCATCCCCATCGCCCCCGACCGCGAAGAATCCGAGGAGCGGCTGGACCTCCTGTCCAACCGCTCGAGAAACCTGGGTAGAGCACCCCGCCCTGCCCGAACGGCGTTTCGGTTCATCCTGAACGCCGCGCCGTCTGACCGGAATTATACGGCGGATTTCTGGTAGCGGGATGGTAGCGGGATGGGATTTGACAACCGATTTTCGCAAAAAGTATCGAATAACGACCCATCTGAAACAGACGTCTACTATTGTGTGCGCCACGGAGACGCCGACCCCGAGGCAAACGGAGGCGAGGGGGGGTGGACCAGGGACTCAGGCGTTGGCGCGCACCTGATCGAGGGCGCTGCGGAACTGCTCCTCGTACAGGTCGCGGTAGATGCCGGGCCGCGCCACCAGCTCCTCGTGGGTGCCGGAGTCCACGATGCGGCCCTCGTCCATCACGACGATCCGGTCGGCGTCCACCACCGACGAGAGCCGGTGCGCGATGATGAAGGTGGTCCGGCCCTTCATCACCTGCTTCAGCGCGTCCTGCACGCGCGCCTCGGTCTCGCCGTCCAGCGCGCTGGTGACGTCGTCCAGGATGAGCACCTTCGGGTCGCAGACGAGGGCGCGGGCCAGCGCCAGGCGCTGCTTCTGGCCTCCGCTGAGCTTGATGCCATCCTCGCCGATCATCGTCTCGTACCCGTCGGGCAGGCTCATGATGAAGTCGTGGAGGTCGGCCGCCTTGCAGGCCGCGATCGCCTGCTCGTCGGTGGCGTCACGGTTCCCGTACTTGACATTCTCCATGATGGAGACGCTGAACAGCACGTTCTCCTGGGCGACCATGCTCACGTGGCGCCGCAGAGACTCCAGCTTGATGTCCCGCAGATCCAGACCGTCGATCAGGATCCGTCCCTGCTGCGGGTCGTAGAAGCGCATCAGCAGGTTCATCAGGGTCGTCTTCCCCGCCCCCGAGTGCCCGACGATGGCGATGATCTGCCCGTGTTGCACGCGCAGCGTGACGTCCTGCACGGCGGGCTTGCCCTCCACGTACCAGAACGTGACGTTGTCGAACAGGATCTCGCGCTCGATCGTGCGGAGCGTCACCGCGTCGGGCTTGTCCTCGACATCCGGGCGCGTATCGAGGGTCTGGAACACGCGGTCCATGGCCGCCACGGCCCACTGAAGCGTGTTGTTGAAGTCCACCACGCGCACGGCCGGGTTGAAGATGAACCCGATGTAGAACGAGATCGCGACGAGCATGCCGGAGGTCATCTGGCCGCTCTCCACGAGCTTGCCGCCGTAGGCGTACACGATGCCCGTTCCCAAGGCCGACACCACGCCGGACACCAGCCCCAGGCGCCGGTTCAGGTGCACCTGCCGCATGTCCACTCGGAACTTGGCCCGGACGCTGGACATGAAGTTCTCGGTCTCGTAGTCCTCCTTCACGAACGCCTTCACGACCGCGATGCCGGCGATCTTCTCGGCCAGCTTGCCGAGCATCTCGTCCCACAGCCTCCGCTGCTCGTGGCTGACCTCCCGGATGTGCTTCAGGAAGGCCATGTAGCTGAGCACGTAGAACGGGATCAGGCAGACGATGATCGTCGCCAAGCGCCACTCGAGCCAGAACATCATGCCGAGCACCGCGGTGAGGGTCACCACGTCGCTGATGAACGTCACCAGCTGCCCCTGGATGAGGCCCTGGATCAGCTCGATGTCCGCCGTGACGCGGGCCATGATCTTGCCCACCTGCGTCTGGTTGTGGTACGCGAGGGACAGCCTGTGGAGGTGCTTCCACGTGGCGAACCGCAGGTCGAAGCAGAACCGGTGGCCCAGCCAGTTCAGCATCCAGGAGAGCGTGTAGCTGCACACGTTCCTCAGCACCACGATGCCCACCAAGGCCACCGATGCCCACAGGAGCATGCGGGGAGCCTCGACCTCGCGGAGGCGCACGAGCCGCTCGCGCTTCTCCAACAGCGCGGGATCGGGGTTGGGCTTCCGCAGCTGGGGTTCGATCGCCGCCAGCTCGGCCTTCGCCGAGATCGCCGGCTTCAGCACCACGTCGATCGTGTATTGGAACAGGCGGGGCGGCAGGATCTGGAGGACCGTCACCACCAGCGTGAACACGACCGCGAGGACGACCCTCAGCCGGTAGGGCCTCAAGAACTGCAGCGTCCGCCGAAAGGATCGCACGCCCTAACTTACAACCGTTTAGGTCTAGGATGCAACCGCACCCCGGGACGGAGGCCCGATGGGGCAAAAGGGCGGGCCGCCGGCTTGGGGGGGAGGGGGGGGATTGCGGCGGCCCTAGGGGAGGGGTGTTTGGCGGAGGGTGTTGAGGTTGTGCTTGGGGATGGAGGAAACCTATCTGCGGCGGTGGGCCATCGAGTCGCGGTAGAGACCCCACGCTCCGGCGATGGCTGCCAAGGCTACTGCTGCGGCGACGATCTCGTAGTTCATGGTCTCTGCTGGGCGGCGTCTCTCCGCCGACAACTAAGTGATTGCCCAAAGGGCCGGATTGTTTCCCGCCGAATCTACCGGGATGGGTCCAAGTCCGGCACCCTTACCGACGGGAAGGATGCGGGGTTTCATAATCCAACCGTGCTTTCCTCAGCATTCCTGCGGGCCCTCGGCGAGCGCGTGCTGGTGTTCGACGGCGCGATGGGCACCCGCGTCCAGTCGCTCGGCCTCTCGGCGGACGACTACGCCCTGCCGGGGCACGACCCTTCGCGGCTGGAGGGATGCCACGAGGTGCTGAACCTCACCCGCCCCGACTCGGTGGAGCGAATCCACGCCGAGTACCTCGAGGCCGGGGCGGACATCGTCGAGACGAACACCTTCGGCTGCACCTCGATCGTTCTCGGGGAATACGGCCTGCAGGACCGCGTGGCGGAGGTCGCCGCGGCGGCGGGGCGGATCGCCCGGCGGGCGGCGGACCGGTTTTCCACCCCGG
>DPBN01000213.1:0-2122 GCA_003516955.1 Armatimonadota bacterium
CATAATACCCGATGCGCTTTAATGGAATGCGGTTCAGCACCACACCGATGATCTTTCCACCCACACCGCACGAGCCGAAAGAGCGCCGGGTCCACGTCGGCGTCCAGCTTCAGGTCCACGTCCCAAACGCTGACCACTTGGAGCGGCGGCTGGTTCGGCTGCACCTGGATCGCCTGCTCGATGGCGTACCGACGGATCAGGCTCTGGTCGTCCAGAAAGAGCTCGAACCGCCCGACGATCGGCCCCCCGGGGAACTCGCGCCAGAGGCCCTTGATCTTGTGGCACGGCACTCCCCTCAGCTCGGATTGCCCGGCGTAGGACAGGGACGCCCACTGGCCGGTGATGAAGCGCAGGTCCTCCTTGTGCCCGACCGCGATGTCCAAGGGGGCGCTGCGGTCGCCTATGCTGGCCACCGTGGCCCGGTAGACGTCCTGCACGGTCAGCTTGCCGGTCTCCCGGACCATCGGCTCATAGAGGCGGGCCGGTTTGCGGCCCTCCGTCTCGACGGGTAGGTCGTAGGTGAACCCCTTGCCGTCGCAGGTCACCAACCAGACCCGCGGAGGAACCTTCTCCTGGACCTGACGGATGTACAGCTTGTCTGGCCTCTGCAGCTGGAACGTTGTGCTGATCGTCCCCGCCTGCCCCGCCGCGGCTTGGGTCAGCTTGATGGTGCCGACGATCGTCTTGGCCGCGGCGTAGCGCGCCAGCGACTTCGAGATCAGCTCGGAGGGCTTGGGCCCGGCCTGTGGGGTCTGCAGCATGAGCAACCCTGCGATCGCGACCGTGAGACTCATCCAGCTCAGCTCCTCGGTTCCTTCCAGATCACCTCGGGCGTCTCGGACTGGGCGTTCTCGGCGCGCGCGGCCATGAACAGCCAGTCCGCCAGGCGGTTGACGAACACCGCGGGTTCCTTGCGCCGGCCCGTCTCTTCCACCCACACCCAGACATCCCTCTCCGCGCGGCGGCAGACCGCCCTCGCCACGTGGAGGCGGCTCGCCGACTCGCACCCACCCGGCAGGATGAAGTTCCTTAAAGGCTCCACGACGGACTCCAAGTCGTCCATCGACTGCTCCAGCCGGCGCACGTCCTCCTCAGTGACCGGGTTCGGCGAGGTCCGATCGGGAGGCGAGGCTAGCTCCGCTCCCACGCAGAACAGGCGCTGCTGCACCCATTCGATGGTCTTCGAGACCGCCGGGTCGCTGGCGACCACGCGAGCCCAGCCAAGGAACGCATTGACCTCGTCGATCCCGCCGATCGCCCGCATCGTGGCGCTGGACTTCGGAACGCGACCGCCTCCGATCAGACCGGTCTCGCCGTCGTCACCGGTGCCTGTGTAGATCCTCATGGTCTGTACCTCAAGACGCGCCACAGAAAGACCGGAAGATGCTTCGCCTTGGAAAGCTTCTTCGGGTTGAGCAGCGACCTCCAAAGCCATTCCAGGCAGAGCCTCTGCACCCAGCGCGGCGCCCGCCGAACGCGACCGCTGTGAACGTCCAGGCTACCGCCAACCCCCATCGCAACCTTCGCCCGAATGATGGAGCGGGTGGCCCAGATGAACTTCTCCTGCCTAGGCATCCCCATCGCCACGAACAGCACGTCCGGGCGCGCCTCGGCGATCTCCCTTGCCACCAGCTCGTCGCTGTCGGCCGGAAAGTAGCCGTGCCGTGTTCCGACGATGTTGCATCCGGGGTGCCGAAGCCGCAACCGTTCGGCGGCCATCTCGGCCACGCCGGGTGCGGAGCCCAGCAGAAACACCCTCCACCCCTCCTCCGAGCTGCGCCGGCACACCAGGTCGACGAGGTCCACGCCGCTGACCCTGTGGCCGATCGGCTTGCCGACCCTTCGCGCGGCCCACAGAACGCCGACGCTGTCGGGGGTCACGAGGTCAGCCTGCCGGACGATGCTCGCGAACTCCGGATCCTCCTGAGCCAGCACGAGTCCTGCCGCGTCGGCCGTCACCACCACGCGGGGCTCGCCCTCCCGGACGAACCTGGCGATCCGCTCCATCGCCTCGTCGACGCCGACCCGGTCAACGGGAAACCCCAGGATCTCCACGCAGTCCCGCGTTCCAAGGTCCACGGCGGTCTCCATACTCCGGTGAGTGTACCAGCGGGGCTCGCCC
>DPBN01000213.1:2238-3608 GCA_003516955.1 Armatimonadota bacterium
CTCGCCGACGAGCGGACCACCCCGCCGGTAGGATATCATGGGAGCAGCGAGAGCCATGGCGAAGACCATCCGACTCAAGATTCAGCGCCAGGAAGGCCGGGACGGGGCCAAGACTTGGCAGACGTTCGAGATTCCGTACAAGGCCAACCTCAACGTCATCTCCGCTCTGCAAGAGGTTCAGCGGAATCCGAAGACCGCCGACGGGCAGACCGTGCCGCCCCCGGCGTGGGAGTGCGCCTGCCTCGAAGAGGTCTGCGGCGCCTGCACGATGGTGATCAACGGCGGCGTGCGCCAAGCTTGCACCGCGCTCATCGACGACGTGGCCGTCGCAAACGGCGACGTTCTGGAGGTCACGCTGCAACCGATGAGCAAGTTCCCGGTGGTTCGGGACCTTATCGTGGACCGCAGCAAGATGTTCGAGAGCCTGAAGAAGGTTCGCGCCTGGGTGCCGATCGACGGAAGCTACGATCGCGGCATGGCTCCGCCGCAGGACGACCGCGTCCGGCAGCTTCGCTACGCGCTCAGCCGATGCATGACGTGCGGCTGCTGCGTCGAGGCCTGCCCGCAGTTCAACGACAAGTCGAAGTTCGTCGGTCCCGCCGCCCTCGGCCAGGCGTTGCTGTTCAACCTCCACCCGGTCGGCGCGGCGATCTCACACGAGAGACTGGAGTTCCTCACCACCGAGGAGGGCATCACCGGTTGTGGAAACGCCCAGAACTGCGTCAAGGTGTGCCCGAAGGAGGTACCGCTCACCAAGGCGATCGCCATGCTGAACCGCGACACCACGGTCTACAAAGTCAAGAAGTGGCTGGGCTTGATCCCCGCCTAGGGTCCGCACATGCTTAGTCTCGGCGCGATCGTCGCCCTGTCGGCCTTGGCGGCGCCCCCAGCGCCGAAGGCGACCCTTTCTTGGGCCGCGCCGAAGGTCGCGCCCCTAGCAGCCGCCCGGGCCACGATCTCCGTCGAACTCCCTGACGGGTTCCACGCCTACGCCAACCCGCCCTCTCGCCCCGAGCTCATCCCGCTCTCCGTGGAGCTCTTGAACCCCCCGAAGGGCGTGAAGGCCTCCTTCCAATACCCAGCGGGCGAGCTTCGCTCGCTCGGGGCCGATCCTCAGCCCGTGTCGGTGTACGAGGGAACGGTCCGGATCGCCGCCACCGTCGTCGCTCCCCCGAACCCCGGCAGGCACCCTCTGCGCTTCAAGGTGTCCCTCCAGCAGTGCGACGACACCCAGTGCTTCATGCCGCAGGAGGTGGAGGTCCGCACGGTGCTCGCCGTGGCTTCACCGCCCGCCAAGCCGACTCCGGGAAGGAAGCGATGAACGTGTGCCGGGTGGGCGCAGTGGAGATTGGTGGCCGGCAACCGACGCT
>DPBN01000339.1 GCA_003516955.1 Armatimonadota bacterium
AGTCGTCCGCGCCCATCTCCAGGCCCTGAATCCGGTCGGACTCGCTGGCCCGAGCCGTGAGGAAGAGGATCGGCACCTGGCTCTCCTTGCGCAGCAGGCGGCACAGGTCGAAGCCCGAGCGCTTGGGCAGCATGATGTCCAGCAGGATCACGTCCGGCCGGACGCGGCGGAAGAGGTTGAGGGCCTCCTCCGCCGTGGTGGCGGTGAACGTGGTGTAGCCGTCGCGACGCATGCGCATCTCGACGGTCTCGAGCAGCGTCGGCTCGTCGTCTACGATCAGCACCTTCATCTTCGTCTCGCACGCTCCGCACGAAGGCGCCGATCGCAGGCGGGAGGCCTATCCCGCGATGATCTCGACGTTCGCGCGCGGAACCATCACTTCTTCGCCGCTGTCCAGCCGCGCCTTGAGCACGCGCACCAGCGTGCCCGACTCGACCTCCACCAGCTGGTGCGGCAGCTCGGTGACCTTGCCCAGGCGACCGAAGTACGGCTCGCGGATCACGCGGATCGGCGTGCCGATCTCCAGCGCCATCGCGACGTCGGCGACGGGCGTTTCGGTCGACAAGGACTCCATCGGCACGATCACCTCGGGACGGATCACGCCGGCGCGGATTTGGGTCGCGCCGTTGATGCTCGCCTGCTTTCCCTCGAGGCTCTGGAGGAGGCCGAACGTTCGCTCGGCCATCGCCAGGAACCCGAAGCCTTCGGTCACGATGATCGTGATCGGGATCGACTCCTGGCCCGTGATCGCGACGCCGATGTCGTAGCCCAGGTAGCGAACCAGGTCGCTGTCCTTGATCCCGCCGACGACCAGCCCCGCCGCGCCGACGGCCGAGGCCCGCTCCAGCGCCTCGAACGTCACGCCGCTGCCGCCGACCAGCACGGCGCCGGCGTCGTCTTCGCGGATGTGAGAGGCCTCCAGCGTGTCTTGGTTCGACGGCACCGCCACACGAATCCGGCCCGAGCGCTCGCCGCCCACGCCGAAGATGCCCTGCACCATCGCGCCGCGGGTCTCGATCACCGCACCCTCTTGCGGCAGCACCTCCGCCACGTGGCCCTTCAGGTAGGCCGTGAGGTTCACCGGAGTCGGCGGCTCGCGGACCAGCACGTGGCCGGTCAGCTCGGAGACCTGCTCCACGGTGCCGGTGTAGTCGGCGTGCACCTGGGCCTTGAACAGGCCGAAGAACCCCTTGGTCTCGGCGATCAGCTGCCCCTTCTCGATGGGGTCTCCGGGCTTGAGGCGGAACATCGCCACCGCCTCCTTGGGCTCGACGCCCAGCTTCTCGGCGAGCTTGATGGTCTGCAGGATGCCGGGCAGCTTCGCCTGCGCGATGACGGTGTCGGGCTCGGTCGGGTCGCCCTCCCGGACCAAGACGTCGCCCTTGATGGGGAGTCGGCGGGTCTTACGAACGACGATGTCCGCGCTGACGGTCAAGCCCGGTGTGTAGGCGCTAGCCAAATCCTCTCTCCTCCTGGTGCGGCCGGTGGCCGGCTCGTGCCGGGAAGTTTAGCATGACGGGCATCGTCGGGTCCCTGACAACGAGGGTATCCGACCGCGCGCGGCGGCCTCAATCCTTTTCGGTTAAGGTTCGGTTAAGCTTGGCGCGGGCGGCAGCTCCCCCTCGCTGCTGTGGCCGGGGAACAGCTTGGCGGTCGGATCCAGCAGCACCTTGGCGAAGCACACGGCCGTCGCGGCCTCGCCCACTCCGGTGGCGATCAGCTTCAGCTTGGAGCCGTGCGCGCACACGTCGCCCGCCGCGAACACGCCCGGCAGGTTGGTTCGGAAGGCGGAGTCCACCACGATCTGGTTCCCAACCGTCTCGATGCCCCAGGATCGGATCGGCCCGAGCGAGGACTTGAAGCCGATGTTGACGACCAGATCGTCGCACTCCAGCACGGTCCGCCCGTCCCCGTCCGTGCGGGCGATCTCGACCGCCTCCAGCCGCTCGTCGCCCAGCAGGGCGGACACGGTGAAGGGGGTCAGGATTCGCACGGGGCTCTCGCGCAGAGCCTTCACGGTCTCCTCGTGCGCCCGGAAGCCGTCCCGGCGGTGCACCAGGGTCACCTCGCGGGCGACCTCGGAGAGCGCCAGGGCCCAGTCGCAGGCGCTGTCCCCTCCGCCGACGACCACGACGCGGCGGCCGGCCAGCTCCCCCTTGGCGCGGACGCCGTAGCGCAGTCCGCGACCCTCGAAGCGCGCCTCCTCGGCGAGCCCGAGTCGGGTCGGCTGGAAGGCGCCGGGGCCGGCGGTGATCAGCAGCGTACGGGTCTCCAGGGCCTCGGAGCGGTCGGTGCCGAGCACCCAGCCATCCTCGGTGCGCTCCAGAGTCTGCGCGGTCTCGCCGAGGCGGACCTCGGGGCCGAACCGAAGCGCCTGCTCGGCCATCTGCCGCGCGAGGTCCTTGGCGAGGATCGCCGGGAAGCCCGGCATGTCGTAAACGTACTTCTCGGGATAGAGGGCCGTCAGCTGGCCTCCCAATTCCGGCAGGCTGTCGACGATCCTCACCGTCATGCCCCTCAGCCCGGCGTAGAAGGCTCCGAACAGGCCCGTCGGCCCCGCCCCGATGATCGTGACGTCCGTGTTCACCCTTGGATTCTACGCCTCCGGACTCGCCACCGTCGGCGGGACCGGTCAGTCCGGTTGAAAAGTACTTTGATATCCCTTCACGCGGCGTTCCACCCGGCAATAGGACCGGTTATAGTGACGGAGGACAACAATCTACCGTCCGATCATCCGAGAAATGAGATACAATGAGACTGCTCGTCCAAGCCTCGTTGGGCGAAGGAGAAGAACGATGAGGATTCCGCTGGTTCGTACCTTGATCATGGTGGCGGCGATGGCGCTGGTCGCGGTCGCGCCCGCCGTGACGCTGTCTTTCTCCGCGACCGACTTCCAGATCGACAAGCTCGGCTGGGACGGCACTCAGCCCGGCAACTACGACATCTTGACGGGCACGGGTCTGAGCGGATCGGTGAGCGTGCCCTATGGGGTGCCGACGCCGATCGCAACCCACGACCTCGTCTTCGACGTCGGCATCAACTCCCAGAATGCTTGGACGCCGAGCCCCTATTCGGTGAGCTACGACCTGACCATCGAGGGCGTGACGAAGACGATCACCCACCAGGTCAACGTGAAGATCGGCCTCACCGACGATCTGGACATCCTTCCCGTCTCAACCGTGTTCCACACCTCCAAAGGCATCGTGGTGTACACGTCCAACTTGGTGTCGTTCCGCGCCGCAGACTCCGGCCAGCACTACAAGCAGCTGACCGGGCAGTTGGAGACCGTGCCGGAGGCCGCTACGCTGGCCTTGGCCGGCCTCGGGCTGGCTACGGCGCTGCGTCGCCGACGCAGGTGAGAGGCTGCTGGAGTAGCTTCTGGGCGCCGGGGCGGGATCGACTCGGCGCCTCGCGCTTCCCGAGGGGTACGCTGAGGGCGTGATCGGCAGGGAGGAAGCGGACAGGCTGGTGGCCGAAATCGGTCGCTCGTCCAAGACGGGCCGCGGCCTGCGCGAGGAGGCCATGGCCCTGCTGGCCAGGATGCCGGACTACCGTTGGGTGGGCGTGTACCGCCTCGAGGGCGACACCCTGGTCCTAGACGCTTACGTCGGCGCGCCGACCGAGCACGACCGCATCCCGGTCGGCCGCGGCGTCTGCGGGACCGCCGTGGCCGAGGACCGGAACGTGGTGGTCGAGGACGTCCGAAAACTCGACAACTACCTGGCCTGCAGCCTGGAGACCCGCAGCGAGATCGTCGTCCTGATCCGCGCCGGCGACGGCAGCATCCTGGGCCAGATCGACGTGGACGGGCACCGGGTCGGCGCCTTCGACGCCTCCGACGAGGCCGTTCTCGAGCGCGTGGCGGCGATCCTCGCCGAACGCTGGGAGCCGTGACCCGCTAGCGGGGCAGGCCCTCCGGGAACCAGAGCTTCAGCTCGCGCTCGGCTGCCTCCGCGTCGCTGGAGCTGTGGGTCAGGTTGTCCTCGATCGACAGCGCCAGGTCGCCGCGCACGGTGCCGGGGGCGGCCTCGATCGGGTTGGTCGCGCCCATCATGGCGCGCACGGCCTTCACGGCGTTGGTGCCCCGCACGGCCATCGCCACCACCGGACCGGACGTCAGGTAGTCGCACACGCCCTGGTAGAACGGCTTTCCGACGTGCTCGGCGTAGTGCTCTTCGACGGTGGACCGGGGGGCCTGCATCAGCTTCAGCCCGACGACCTCCAGGCCGCGGAGCTCGATGCGGCGCGTGATCTCGCCGATCAGGTTGCGGGCGACGCCGCCGGGTTTGATGAGAACGAGCGTGGTTTCCATACCGAACGCCGAGGATACCGGCCTTTGGCGCCTTCCAAAGGACCCACAAAAGGGATTCGAAAGGTGTAAAGTCGGTGGCGTCGTGGTCGCCAGCCTCCAGAACCTCACGGTCCGGTACGGCTCGTTCACGGCCCTGGATTCCCTCTCCGCCGAGATTCCCGAGGGATGCGTGGGACTGCTGGGGCCGAACGGAGCGGGAAAGACGACCCTCATCAAGACCATGCTCGGGTTCCTGACGCCGGCCGGCGGCGGGGGCTCCGTGCTGGGCCTCGACATCCGAACCCAGGGCCGCGAGATCCGCCAGAAGGTCGGCCTGATGCCCGAGCAGGACTGCCACATCCCGGGCCTGAACGCCGTGCAGTTCGTCGCGTTCGCCGGAGAGCTGGCCGGAATGCCGTCCGAGCTGGCGCTGCGGCGGGCGCACGAGGTGCTCGAGTACTGCGGCCTGGGCGAGGCCCGCTACCGGAACGTCGAGACCTATTCGACGGGCATGAAGCAACGGATCAAGCTCGCCCAAGCGCTGGTGCACGGGCCCAGCCTGCTGCTTCTGGACGAGCCCACGAACGGTCTGGACCCGCGCGGGCGCGAGGAGATGCTGGACCTGATCCGCTCCGTGAGCCACGGCAAGGGGGTGAACGTGATCGTCAGCAGCCATCTGCTGCCGGACGTGGAGCGCGTGTGCGACCACGTGGTGGTGGTCAGCCGGGGCAAGGTGACGGAGCAGGGGGCCATCGCCCGGCTGAAGGTGATCGAGGGCCGGCCGATCGACATCGAGCTCAAGGAGGAGTCGCCCGAGTTCGTCCGCGCGATGCGGGACTTGGGCGCGACGGTCGAGGCCACCGGCCTGGTCCTCCGCGTGCGGCTGGAAGGCTCCGCCGAGCAGGTCTCGGCGACGATCTTCCGCACGGCCCGACAGACCGGCGCCCAGGTGCGGGGGCTGGCTGTAGCCCAGCGCTCGCTCGAGGGCGTGTTCGAGGAGGCCGTCCGTGCCTGAGTCTGGCCTGATCGCCGACCTGAGCTACCGGGGCTACGATGGCCCGCTGCTGCCGCCGACGCACCGGTGGTGGGTGATCGCCCGCATGGGGGTCCGGCAGGCGTTCCGCAAGCGCGCCTACTGGGTGGTGACCGCGCTGTCGGCCTGGTACTACCTGGTGATGATGGCGGTGCT
>DPBN01000275.1 GCA_003516955.1 Armatimonadota bacterium
GCGAGAAACCGACCCTTCTACGTCCTCTGCTCGTAGTCACCGGCCCTCCACCGCGTCTCCTGCTCCTCCGGAGGCTCGTCGAACCACCCGACCCGTCCGTCGCCCCGCACCACCAGGTATCGCGTCCCACCGCCGTCGGTCACCTCCAGCGGCTCGGCCTCCGCCGTGCCGTCCGGGTGGAACACCGCGGTCCATGTTCCGGCGCTTTCCGGAACGACGCTCTCCGGCACGGCGACCGACGCGAGAACCGAATCGTCTCCTTCGGCCTCCGTTGTGGCGACCAGCGGGCCCTCGCCGTCCCGGAAGGAAACCGTGACGTCCGCGCCGGTCTCCAGGGCCTTCTCACGGGCCTGCGCGCAGAGCGCCAGAGCCTCGCTGCGGAAGCGGTAGGCCTTCTGGTTCTCGGCCAGGCGCACGAACGCCGGAGAGACCGTCGCGGCGAACAGAGCCAGCAGAGCGATCAGCGCCCCCAGCTCGATGAACGTCATCCCGCGTCTATTCCGAGCCTTCGACAATGTCCGCGGCATCGCCCTCCCCGCCCGGAGCTCCGTCGGCGCCGTACGACATCAGGAGGTAGGAGTTCTCGCCGTTCGGCCCGGGGTACTCGTACACGTACTCGTTGCCCCAAGGGTCGAGCGGAATCTCCTTGGTCGTGTACGGCCCCCGCCAGTTGTTGACGCCGGGAGGCTGCACCCGCAGCGCCTGAAGGCCCTCCTCCGTCGTCGGGTAGGTGTCCGTGTCGAGGTGGTACTGCTGGAGCAGGTCCGACAGCGTCCTCAGGTCGCTCGCCGCCTTGGCGCGCTTGGCGTCGCTCGTTCTGCCGACGACCCTCGGCACGATCAGCGACGCCAGGATCGCCAGGATCAGGATCACGACGAGCAATTCGATGAGCGTGAACGCCCGTCTCGTTCGGTTGCGGTTCGTCAGGTTGTTCATCACGGTCCGTTTCCCCCTCGGGTTTCCCTCATTTCACGAGGTTCTGCGCCTGGTAGATCGGCAGCAGAACCGACAGCACGACGAAGCCGACGAACCCTCCCATGGTCAGGACGATCGCGGGCTCCACGAGCGACGTGAGACGGCGCAGGGCGTTGTCGACCTCGAAGTCCAGGCTGTCCGCCACGCGACCGAGCATCTTGGGAAGGTCGCCGGTCTCCTCGCCGATCGCCACCATGTGCGTGAGCACCGGCGGGAACACCCCGGTGTCGCGCATCGCGTCGGCGATCGAGCGACCCTCGCGAACCTCGGCCTCGACCTTCTCGCTGTACCGGCGGAACAGGCGGTTGCCGGAAGCCATGCCCGCCAGGCGCAGGCTCTGCAGGATCGGCACGCCGCCGTACACGAGCGTTCCAAGCACGCGGGCGTATCGGCTGACCACCGCCTTCTGGACCACCTTGCCGACCAGCGGCAGCCTCAGCAGGATCGTGTCGCGCGCTACGGCGCCGGCCTCGGTGCCCGACCAACCCTTGTACAGCACGATCGCGCCGACCATCGCGCCGACGATCACAAGCCAGTTGGTCGTCAGGAAGCCGGTCGTCGTGAGCAGAATCCTGGTCGTGGCGGGGAGCTCGTCGCCGAGGTCCCGGAACACGCCGCTCAGGCGCGGAACCACGAACACCAGCAGGAACACGACGACGAAAACAGCCGTGAGCAGCAGCACCGTGGGATACACCAGCGCCGAGGCGATCTGGCTCCTCCGCGTGGCCTCGCGCTCCTGGAAGTCCGCGAGGCGCGACGCGACCTCCGGGAACTGGCCGCTGGTCTCACCGGCCAAGAGCGTCTGCGTGTAGACCTCTGGGAAGAACTTGGGGTGCCGGGCGAGCGCCTCGGACACCGAGGCCCCCCCGCGCACCTGCTCCAGCGCGTCCAGGGCCACCTCCGCCAGCTTCGGGCTCTCGGACTGCTCGGCCACGACCTGCAGCACCCGGTCGAGCGGCAGGCCTGCGGCCGCAAGGTCCGCCATCCGCCGCGTGAACAGGGCCAGGTCGGACCGCGTGACCCGTCCTCCGGAAAGATGCCTCGCAGGGGCGACCGTCTTCTGCTCTCGGATGTCGACGACGAACCGACCCTCGGCCGCCAGCCTTGCGACGGCGGCATCCCTGTCCTGGGCCTCGATCACGCCCGACGTCTTCCTGCCCGAAGGCTCGACCGCGGTGTACGCGAACGCCGATGGCACCTAGAACGCCTCCCTCTGGCACACGCGCAGGACCTCCTCCGGCGTCGTGCGGCCCTGCAGAACCAGGTTCTTGCCGTCCCCCAGCAGCGTGCGCATGCCCTGCCTCTTGACGGCGTACTGCTTCATGACCGTCGACGACTTCCGGTCGACCGTCATGCGCCGGATCTCCTCGTCCACGAGGAACATCTCGAACACGCCGATCCGCCCCTTGAAGCCGGAGCCTTGGCACTTCTCGCAGCCCTCGCCGCGCCGGAAGTTGGCCGAATGCTCGTCCTCCGGCCCGATGCCGATCGCCCGGAGCAGCTCGGAGGCTGGGCGGTCCGGCCGGGCGCAGTTCTCGCAGACCCGCCGCACCAGTCGCTGTGCGAGCACCCCGACCAGCGAGCTGGCCACCAGGTACGGCTCCACCCCCATGTCCAGCAAGCGGGTGACGGCTCCCGGCGCGTCGTTGGTGTGCAGGGTGCTGAAGACGAGGTGGCCCGTCAGGGCGGCGTGGATCGCGATCTCCGCCGTCTCCTGGTCGCGGATCTCGCC
>DPBN01000170.1 GCA_003516955.1 Armatimonadota bacterium
CCGCGGCGACGATCCCGGCGCCTTCTGCGGCGAGGACCGCCGACCGGAATCCAGCGGCGCAGGCGGAGGGCACCCCCGCTGTGGACGGCAGGACTCTGCGCCAGCTGTCCGACCGCATTCTCCTTCTAGCCACCTCGCGGAGGAAGGACGCCGTCGTGGTGCGGCTGGAGCCGCGCGACCTCGGCGTTCTTACGATCACGATCAACCAGGCGCAGAACCAGGTCGAGGCGACGGTGGCGGCCAGCAACGATCAGGTTCGCGCGGCGCTGCAGCAGAGCGCGCCAGCCCTGCAGCAGTCGCTGGAGACGAAAGGGCTGCAGCTGGCCTCCCTGAACATTGAGGCCCAGACGGGCGGCTTCGGGGGGTTCGGCGACCGCGCAGGCCAGCCGAACGCCGGTCCCCAGCAGCAACCCCTACCGTTCCGGCTGAACCAGGGTTCGCCGGCGGTTGCCCAGCGGGAAGCGCCCCATAGCGACGCGCCATCGGCGGAAAAGGCGGTCGACTACCGAATCTAGGAGGATCCGAGAGCGATGTTTGCAGGAGCTGTGGAACCCTACGACGGCGCGGTCTACTACGGCGTCAAACCGGCGACCGCGAAGAGCGAGCTGAACATGGAGACCTTTCTGAGGCTCCTCGTGACGCAGCTCACCAACCAGAACCCGCTGGAGCCGATGAACGATCGGGACTTCTTCGCCCAGATGGCCCAGCTCGGTCAGGTGCAGGGCCTGGAGAAGATGCAGAGCTCTCTCGACGTGCAGCAGGCCAACGAGCTGATGGGCAAGGTCGTCACGGCCTTCCGCCCGATGACGGAGAACAGCGACGGCGTGAACCAGACGGTCACCGGCGTCGTTCGGAAGGTGATCCTGAAGAACGGCGAGCGGTACGTCGGCATCGAGGAGCCCGGCGGGGGGCTCGTGGAGTCCAAAATCACGCAGATCCTCAGCATCAGCGAGGGGACGGACGTCTCGTCGGCGGCGGCGCTGCTCGGCAAGCGGGTCAGCGCGATCACCACGGCCGGCACGAAGGAGTCGCCGGTCTACCTGCCGGTGGTCGGGCAGGTGGTCGGTCTCCGGACCACGTCGCAGGGCGTGCAGCTGCAGGTCCGCAAGGACGACGGCCAGACGGTCTCCGTCGATCTCAGCGCGGTGCAGAGCATCACGCAATAGGAGCCTAGGAGCTTAGGATGGACGCGAGGATTCAGAACGCAAGGATCGCCGAGAGGATCGCCCAGCAGCCCGTCGCGGCACCCCGACCGAACGCTCCGGCCGTCGGGCCGCAGGGGGTCGGCTTCGAGGCGCTGCTGCAGGACCGGCTCAAGGTGAGCGGGCACGCTCAAACGAGGCTGCAGAGCAGGGAGATCCAACTCGGCAAGGAGGAGTGGGAGCGCGTGCTGAACGGCGTCGAGCGCGCCGCGCAGAAGGGCGCCCGCGAGTCCCTGGTGATGTTGGACGACGTGGCGCTCGTGGTCAGCATCCGGAACCGGACGGTGATCACGGCGGTCGACAAGCAGCACCTGAAGGACAACGTCTTCACCAACATCGACAGCGCGGTCATCGTGTAGCGCTGTCCACGACGAGTTCTCATCGACCGAACACGGAGGCGGAAAGGCAGGATCGGGGTTCGGCCCCGAGTGTCGGCGAAACCCCAGACAGGGGCGAGCAGCCTCCGCAAGACCGAAACGAACCCAAGGAACAGGAGGCATCGAATGCTACAGGCATTGCTCGCTGGAGTCGCCAGCATCAAGGCGCAGCAGACGCGCATGAACGTCATCGGCAACAACCTCGCCAACGTCAACACCACGGCCTACAAGGGCTCCCGCGTCACGTTCCAGGACATGATCGCTCAGACGATCCGCGGAGCGGCGCGGCCGACCGACAGCCTGGGCGGCACGAACCCGATCCAGTACGGTTTGGGCGTGTTGATCGGCGGCACCGACGTGAACAACGAGCAGGGCTCGCTCAATGCGACGAACCGCCCCACGGACCTGGCGATCCAGGGCAACGGCTACTTCGTCGTCTCGAACGGCGACCGCGTCTCCTACACGCGCGACGGCGCGTTCGAGCTGGACGCTCTGGGAGACCTCGTGCACCGGGCCACGGGCGAGCGTCTGCTGGGGTGGTCTGCGGACAGCTTCGGCAACATCGACACCAACCAGCCGATCGGCACCGCGTCGACGCTGAAGATCCCGGTGGGTGCATTGAACGCGGTGCAGGTCACTTCGCGGGTCGACTTCGCGGGCAACCTGAACGCCGCCGCGCCTCCCACCGAGGAGTGGAACACCATCGTTCGGGTGTACGACTCGCTGGGCGGTCAGCACGACATCAACGTGCGCTTCTTCAACCGCCAGAGCTGGTCCACCCCGCCGTCGGGCGCACCGGCCGGCACCATCTCGAGCTGGGATTGGGAGGCCACGGAGCCGTCGACGGGGTCCACGGTCATCGGCAGCTCTTCTTCGGGCACCAACCAGCCGATGTACTTCGACGAGAATGGCATCCTGCTGAACTCCGCGGCGCTGGGAAGGATCACGGTGCCCGGATCGACGGCCGCGCCCGCCTTCGACATCGACCTGGACTTCCGCAGGATCGGGCAGCTGGCGACGGACACGCAGGTGCAGGCGTCCAACCAGAACGGCTACCCGCCCGGATCGCTGCAGGGCTTCTCGATCGGCGTGGACGGCATCATCACCGGCCTGTTCACCAACGGTCTGACCCGGCCCTTGGGCCAGATCGCGATGGCCATCTTCCCGAACCCGAACGGCTTGGAGCGGACGGGCAACAACCTGTGGCGCGCGACGGACAACTCGGGCATCCCTGTGGTCGGGACGCCGAGGACCGGCGGTCGTGGCAGCGTGAACTCGGGCTTCCTCGAGCAGTCGAACGTCGACATCGGAAACGAGTTCACGGAGCTGATCGTCACCCAGCGCGGCTTCCAGGCGAACACGCGTGTGGTCACGGTGGTCGACGAGATGCTCCA
>DPBN01000173.1 GCA_003516955.1 Armatimonadota bacterium
CAGATCGCGCACTTGGTGAGCACGCGGGCGACGTGCCCCCGCCGCAGCGTCGGCGCCGTCGTCGTGCGCGACCGGCAGATCGTGGCCACCGGGTACAACGGCGCCCCGCGAGGCCTGCCCCACTGCCCCGAGGGCGGACCGGACCACGACTGGCCCGAGGGGTGCATGATGAACGGCCACTGTATCCGCTCGCTCCACGCCGAGCAGAACGCCCTCCTGCAGGCGGCCCGGATCGGCGTTTCGTGCGAGGGCGCGACGATGTACGTCACCTGCCAGCCGTGCAACACGTGCGCGAAGATGATCATCAACGCTGGCATCCGAAGGGTGATCTACGAGGGCGACTACCCCGACCCGTTCTCCCTCGAGTTGTTCCGGCTGTCCGAGATGGAGGTGTTCCGATACCGCGAGGGATCTCTGGAGCAGGTGGAGCTCGGTTGAGCGCCCCATTTCGGATTCTGTGGGCGCTGGCCGCGCTCCTCGTCTTGGCGGGTTGTGGCCCGGTGGCCAACGAGGTCGCTGGACGGTGGGAGGGCTTCACCGAGGGCGGCTACCGGTACGTTTTGGTGCTGGATCCGGGCGGCACCGGCAAGATGAGCAAACTGGGCGGGCCAGGCGGGTTCCGTGAGACCAAAGTTCGCTGGGACTACGACTCCAGCGCGGTCGTGGTCCGCTCGGCCTCCGGCTCGGAGTTCCGCTGGATGCCCGCGGGGAACCGGCTGGTGGCCAAGGACTCCGGATTCGAGCTGTACCGGAGCGGCCCGCTCGCCGGGTACCGGTATCCGCTGGCCGCCGCCGTCGTCGCCCTCCTCGCCACCCTCGTGCTCACCCCGTTCGTCAAGCGGCTCGCGGAGCGCTTCGGCGCGATCGACGACCCCAAGGGCGACGAGCGCAGGGTCCACCGAACGCCGATCCCGCGCTGGGGCGGCATCGCGATCTACGGCGGCATCCTCCTGGGGCTGCTCGCCGTCCTGCCCGTCGCCTTCCCCGCCGCCCGGCCGTTTCCTCCGTATTTGGTCGCGATGCTGGGCATCGGCGCGCTGATCATGGTGTTCGGCGCCCTCGACGACCTGTACCAGTTCCGCGCTCTGTGGCAGATGCTTTTCCTGCTCGCAGTGGGCGTCGCCGTTCAGTTCTTCTACTCCGGCGGAGACCGGATCCAGATCAGCGGCATCGTCGCGCCGTTCTCCGGCCAGCCGGGCCGTTGGGTTCCGTTCGGGTGGGCGGCCGTGCCGATCACGGCGCTGTACATCTTCGTCGTGACGAAGACGATGGACACGATCGACGGCTTGGACGGCCTGGCCGCCGGAATCGCCGCCATCGCGGCCAGCACGCTCGCCGTCATCGCCGTGTACGAAGGTCAGCCCCGCGTCGCGATCGTCGTGGCGGCGATCGCGGGCGCCTCCCTCGGCTTTCTGCGGCACAACTTCAACCCGGCCAAGATCTTCATGGGAACCGGAGGCGCGCAGGTGCTCGGTTTCCTGCTGGCCTGCGTGAGCATCGTCGGAGCGTTCAAAACGGCCGCCGCCGTGGCGATGCTCGTCCCGATGCTGGTGTTCAGCGTGCAGCTCTTCGATGCGGTCTTCGTGGTCGTGCGCAGAATCCGCAGCCGACAGCCGATCACCAAGGCCGACAAGAGCCACATCCATCACACGCTGCTCGGCATGGGGCTCACCCAGAGGCAGGTGGTGGGCATCCTCTACCTCGTCGACGCGATCCTCTGCGCGCTGCTGCTCATCGGAATCCGACTCTATGGCTAAGCCCCGCATCGCCCTCGTCGTCGGCACCCGGCCGGACGCCATCAAGTCCGCCCCCGTCGTCTTGGCTCTGCGCCGCCACCCGGAGCTCTGCGAAACACTGCTGCTTTCCACCGGACAGCACCGGGAAATGCTGGACCAGGCTCTCGCCGCGTTCGGCCTGCAACCCGACAGGGACCTCGGCATCATGAAGCCGGGCCAGTCGCTCGCCGGCATCTCCTGCGCCGCGCTGGAGGGCCTCGACCGCGCCATGGAGGAGCTGCGGCCGGACTACGTGATGGCCCAGGGCGACACCACCACGACGTTCATCGCGAGCTTGGCGGCCTTCTACCGCAGGATTCCGTTCGGCCACATCGAGGCCGGCCTCCGCACGGGCGACCTGATGAACCCGTTCCCGGAGGAGTTCAACCGCCGCGCCGCCGCCATCGTCGCCGCCCAGCACTTCGCGCCGACGCGATGGGCCAAGGAGAACCTCTTGGCCGAACGGTGCGACCCGTCCCGCATCTTCGTCACCGGCAACACCGGCATCGACGCCGTCCTCGCCGTCGCCGAGCGGGAGCCCCAGAACTGGTTCCCCGACCACAAGGGCCGAGTTCTGGTGGTCACGACCCACCGCCGGGAGAACTGGGGCGAGCCCCAGGCCGCGATCGCCAGGGCCCTGCGGAGGCTGGCCGAGCGCTACGACGACCTGCTCGTCGCCGTCGCGATGCACCGCAACCCGATCGTCCGGGAGACGCTCCTGCCCATCCTCGGCGATGCCCCGCGAACCGTTCTGATGGAACCGCCGGAGTACGCGCGCTTCGTCAAGCTGATGCAGCGCGCCACGCTCATCCTCACCGACTCCGGAGGCGTGCAAGAGGAGGCGCCGGCGTTCGGCGTGCCAGTGCTCGTCCTGCGCGAAACCACGGAACGCCCCGAGGGCGTGCAGGCCGGGACGGCCAAGCTGGTCGGCACCGACGAGGAGCGGGTCTTCGCCGAGGCAGCGCGGCTGCTCGAAGACCCCTTGGCCTACGCCGCGATGGCCCAGGCTGTCAGCCCCTATGGCGACGGCAAGGCCGCCGAGCGCACGGCCTGCGCGGTCCTGAGGTTCCTTGGCCAGAACGCTCCCGAGGTGGATGAATGGGCACACTAGAGGCGATCCTCATCGGCATCGTGCAAGGGCTGACGGAGTTCCTACCGATCAGCAGCACTGCGCACATTCGAGTGCTTCCGGCTCTGCTCTCCTGGCCCGACCCCGGTGCGGCGTTCACCGCCGTGATCCAGCTCGGCACCCTGCTGGCCGTTCTGATCTACTTCCGCCGCGAGCTGCTCCACGCTTTCGGAGCGTGGTTCCGCAGCCTCCACGACAGGAGCGCGAGGAACACCGCCGACGCACGCATCGGTTGGGGCATCTTCATCGGAACGATCCCGATCGTGGTGTTCGGGCTGGCCTTCAAGCGTTCCATCGAGCGCGACCTGCGATCGCTGTACGTCGTGGCGGGGGCGCTGATCCTGATGGGCATCGTTCTGGCCCTAGCCGACCGCTGGGGCAAGCGCAACCGAGGCGAGGCGGACGCCAGGCCCATCGACGGGCTCTGGGTCGGTTTGTTCCAAGCGATCGCCCTGATCCCAGGAGCCAGCCGTAGCGGCAGCACGATCGCCGGGGCGATGCTGTGCGGGTTCGACAGGGCGGCCGCCGCCCGCTACTCCTTCCTGCTCTCGGTCCCGAGCGTGTTCGCCGCCGCGGTGCTCGAAGTCTGGAGCGAGCGGACGCACCTCGCCGACCTGGGATGGTCTGCCGTCCTCTGGGCGAACGCCGCGGCGTTTGTCGTCGGGTATGCGTCGATCGCCTTCCTCATCCGCTGGCTGCAGACCCGGAGCCTCGCTCCCTTCATCGTGTACCGCATCCTGCTCGGTCTGGCGCTGCTCGGTCTGATGGCTCAGGGCACGCTGGCTCCCGACGCCGGCCTGTCCCCCAAGCCTCCCTCCGTGTCCTCCAACCCGCGATGAGGTGGTTCCGCAAGCCCCGCGACCCGGCACTGCCACCGGAGTGGATGATCGTCGGCCTCGGCAACCCTGGTCCGGAATATGCGAACACGCGCCACAACGTCGGCTTTCTCGTCGTCGAGGAGCTCGCCCGGAGGCACGGGTTGAAGCTGGCGAAGGCGAAACATCGGGCGATGTTCGCGCTCGGGCAGATCGAGGGCGTCCCCGCGCTGGTGGTCAAGCCCTTGACCTTCATGAACCTGAGCGGAGAGGCCGTCCGCGGGTTCGTCCGAGAGCACGGCGTGCCGCCGGAGAGGGTGCTCGTGGTGGCGGACGACATGGCCCTGCAGCTGGGTCGGGTCCGGCTCAAGCCCAAGGGCGGCGCAGGCGGCCACAACGGCCACAAGTCGATCATCCAGGCCCTCGGCAGCCAGAACTACCCTCGGCTCAAGGTCGGGATCGGATCCGCCGACCCCGGAGCGGCTGTGGACCACGTCTTGGGAAAGTTCACGCCGGACGAGCTGCCCGAGGTGCGCCGCGCCGTCGAACTCGCCGCCCAAGGATGCGAGTGGGTTCTGACGGAAGGGGTCGAGCGGGCGATGAACCGCATCAACCCCCCGGGCAACCCGCCTCAGACCAGCGCGTAGGTGTCTCGCTCGACGAACGTGTGCTGCGTGGCGAGCACGTGTACCGGACCGCGCACGTACAGCCAGACCGGCTCCGTTCGGTTCATGTGGCAGAAGTAAACGTGGGTCCCATCCTTGGTGCGGCCCCACCGGTTCTGTCCGAAGCCGGTCTTCAAAACCACGAACATCCCCGGCGGGATCAGAACGTCGTCCTGCAGAAAGAACACACCCTCGAACCCGCCGGTCTCGATGGCGTGCTCGGGCACGACGCCGTGGCCCCTCAGCGTCAGGCGCCGCGAACCCTGGTTCTGAAGCAGAACGAACTCCCGACTCGGATCCTCAGACCTCTGGATTCCCACGATCCGGATCACCCCGATCCACCCCCGTCAGAACTAGGATACGTCCGAGAGGCAGCCAAAGCACCGCCGAAATCTGTCGTTAATGGATGAACCCGCCGGGTAGCATAGGCCCCGAGGTGCAACGATGCTGACAACCCTCGTCTTGGCCGCGGCCTTGGCGCCGCCCGTGAACTGGATCGACGGCGATCGCGACCTCGACGCCACGGCTTGGACCGCCGTGGGCCTCGAGTCGGCCGTCAACTTCGACGTCTCGGGCATCCCGTTCCGAAAGGGCCTCCGCGTGTCCTTCCGCTCCGTGCCGGGCGCCACTCCGTGGAGCATCCAGCTCGGCCGGCTCGTGGACCATCCGGTGCGGAGCGGCGACACGATCTACTTCCGGGCATGGCTCCGCAGCCCGCAGCGATGCCCGACCACGTTCATCTTCGAGCAAGCCTCGGAGCCGTACACCAAGTTCCTCTCGGCGATAGCGAACCCCGGTCCCGAGTGGCGGGGGGTTC